>JAJYYT010000097.1 GCA_021800645.1 Actinomycetes bacterium | reverse complement strand
GTCCGAGGGCTTCTCGAAGAGCTCATCTTGGCGTCCGGTCGACGATGCGCAGGCACCACTGCGCACAGGGGGCGCTTCGCCACCAGCTTGGGACCCAGCGGCACGCACGACGCAGCGCGCCCCGCACGTGCTCGATCTCCGAGCACGTCACGACGGGGTTCCCGATCGGCCGGGCGCGTGCCAACCCTTGGGGTCGACCCCCCCGGGGACCTCCCCCGGCGGACCGTAGGGCTCCCTCGTGAGGACGAACGACGCGAGGTCCAGGTGCAAGACCGCGCCGTCCGCCCCTCGCACCGGCACGAGCCGCTCGCCCGCGAAGGAACCGAGCTTCCCGACGTAGGTGCCGTCGCCTGCAGCCACGAAGTCGCCTTCGTCACCGGGAACCGCGCCGCGCAGCACGAGGGTCGCATCCGCGCCGACCCCGAGGTGGAGCTCGACTGGTCCCCAGTACCAGGTGCCGAGGAGCTCGAGAACCGCCGTGCCGGCCAGCGCGGACGGCGAGAACGGCACGGTCCGGTGCGTCGACGCGAGCGCCGAGAAGAGATCGTCGTAGAGCTCCAGGCGGTGCCCCTGATAGGTCGAGTTCGCGCATGCGACGAGCGTGTCGTTGGACGCCTGGTCGATGAGGAGCATGGCCCAATGGCCGGGCATCGCCCCGGCGTGGCCCACCCGCACGCTGCCTCCCGTGTTGCGCACCTGTAGCCCGAGCCCATACGCCGCGGTCCACGGCTGGCCGGGGACGTCGCTCAGGGCGAGCGGCTCGGCCATCTCCGCCAAGGTCCCAGGCGACAGCACCGCTGCGCGCGCTCCCGAGAGCACACCCGACCAACGAGCGAGGTCGGCGACGGTCGACCAGAGCTGGCCCGCGGGCGCCATGGCTCCGGCGTCGTGCTCGGGCTCGGTGAGCACGAGGGGCGCATGCGGATGGACGGCCAGCCCCTCGGCGTACGGCGCGACGGGACGCACAGAGGTGCGGGTCATGCCGAGCGGCTCGAGGAGCTCGCCACGGACCACCTCCCAGAAGGGAGCGTGACGGATGCGGCTGACGAGCTCTCCGAGTGCGGCGTAGCCGACGTTGGAGTAGTGGAAGCGCCTACCCGGGCGCCACCGCAGATCCTCGCGCCGCAGTGAGGACGCGGCGAGCGACGCGAAGTCGCCTCCCGCCACCCGTTCCCACCAGGGTGCGGGCGTCTCGGCGGGGAGGCCCGAGGTGTGCGAGAGCAGATGTGCGACGGTCACCGGCAGGTCCGCGAGCTCCGGGACGTGCCTGCCAATCTCATCGGAGAGGTCCAGCCTCCCCTCATCGCGCAGCCGCAGGACGCACACGGCCACGAACGTCTTGGATATCGAGCCGATCCGATACTGGGTGTCGTCAGTCGGACCGCCGTCGGGAACGCCCGTCGTCCCCGCAGCCGTCCACCACGTGAGCGAGCCGTCGCGCGCGACGCCGACGACGAGGCTCGGGAGCCGCTGGGACGCCTGCTCCTCCCTCACGCGCGCCGCGAGCCGGCGCGCGAGCTCGTCATCGATGGGACCGGGGGTCGAACCCATGGGACTCATGCTCGCAGAGCCGACATCAGCGCTGCGCCACGCCGTCCTTCCACACACCTCTGACGCGTCCGGTCAGGTCCTCCAGGTCGCGCGGGTCACCGTCGATGACGGTGAGATCAGCAAGGAAGCCGGGCTCGATCCGGCCGAGCTGCTCGTCGACGCCGCAGAGCGCCGCCGCGCTCGAGGTGGCAGCGACCCACGCGTCGAGCGGCTCCATCAGACTGCACGCAGCCATGAGGGAGAGCTCGTCGAGGTTGTGCCCGTGCGGGCCCACGCCGCTGTCGGTCCCCATCGCGATCTTGACGCCAGCCCGGACGGCACGCGCGAACGACTCGGTATGGACGTCGACGACGTCGCGCGCCTTGCGCACGACCAGGTCGGGAAGCCTCGCGCCGCGCTCTGCCGCCGCGATGACCGCACGGGGCGCGGACAGGGTGGGCACGAGCCAGGTGCCCCGCTCGAGCATCATGGAGATCGCCTCGTCGTCGAGAAAGATGCCGTGCTCGACCGAGCGGACGCCGTTGCGCACGGCGGCTTTGATGCCGTCGGTCCCCTGCGCGTGGGCCATCACGAAGCGCCCCGCCGCGCTCGCCTCTTGGACCAGCACGACAAGCTCCTCGTCACGGAAGTGCCCGTGACGAGGATCGTCGTTCGTCGACAGCACCCCGCCGGAGGTCGCGACCTTGATCACGTCGGCGCCGTCCCTGATCAGCTCGCGCACGCGCCGTCGCATCTCGTCGGGACCGTCCACGAGCCCGCCAGGGTTGCCCGGAAAGGCGCGGTCCCAGCCGAAGCAGCCGCCAGAGGGCGCGCGCTGGTCGCCGTGGCCGCCGGTCTGGCTCAGCATCGCGATCGAGATCTGCATGCGCGGGCCCGGTACGAGACCTCGCTCGACCGCGGTCTTCACCCCGAGGTCGGCGCCCGACGCCTCGCGCACCGAGGTGACCCCGCCACGGAGCGTCGCCGACATGTTGGCGATCGCCTCGTAGTAGCGGAGCGAGAAGGGGCGCATCATCCCGGCGAGCAGGTCGAGGTCTCCCGAGAAGGTGAAGTGCACGTGGCAGTCGAACACCCCGGGGAGGACGGTGCCAGCGGTGAGGTCGACGGCGTCATCGCCGTCGAGCCCCCGCCCGACGTCCAGGATCCGGTTTCCTTCGATCACGACGTCGGCGTCGGCGGGAGGCGAGCCCGTGCCGTCGAACACTGCGGCACCCCGCAACACCGTCCTTCGCCTGGTCGTCATCGCGTGCTCTTTCCTTCCGTGCGACCGCCGTGCTCGCGACCGCCTTGCGTGCCACCGCCTTGCGTGCGACCGCCTTGCTTGCGACGCCGCCATCGTGTCACGGTCGGTGCTGATCGGCGCTGGGCACCAAGAGCGCGTGCGCATGCGCCGCCTTGGGCGTCTTGTGGTAGCCCGCGAGCCACGGGCCCACCTTCGGCGCGACCACGATCGCGAGCAGGATCCCGACGCACACCGCGCTCACGATCGCCCACTGCCGCTTGCTCGCGCCGCGGACCTGGCCCCTGGTGCGGCGGTAGAAGTCCCTCGGCGCAAGGCTCGCCACGTCGAGCAGGTGGCCCAGGACGTGGACGACCATTGCGAGAAACCACAGGACGAAGGTCACCTTGTGGACGAGGAGCAGCTCGTTGCGAAGGGGTGTGGCCGTCACCAACAAGGTGGCGATGCCGCTGGCGACGACGGCGATCGTCGACACCACGACGAAGGGGCCGAGCAGCCTGAGCAGCGGGGGCGGCGGACCCTTTCGCCGGTACTCGGGAGCTCCGAGGTAGTACTTGGCGAACCGCCAGCCCGTGCTCCCGATCTTGAGCACGATCACGGGGACGAGCACCATCCCGACCACGACGTGGATGGTGAGGAGCGGGCTGATGCGCAGGATCGTGATGCCTTCGATCGCCAGCAGCACGAGGAGCAGGGCACCGAGCATGGCCGTGAGGCGGCCGTTCGCCTCGACCCCTTCACCGCCTTCTTCGAGAAGGTCCTCGACCCGGACGCCGGAGTCCCTGCGACCGCGCACGACCGCCGCCTCCCAGGCAGCGATCGGCGAGTTGGGGAACTCGTTGTGCCGGACCCGCGTGAGCTGTCGTCCCGAGGAGCTTGCCAGCCACCGGTCGTCCTGGCCGGCTGCCACCGAGCGGGCGGGAGCGGGCGGCGGGCGGCCAGAAGAGCTGGAGAGCCAGCGGACGTTGCCGAGATCGGCGTAGGCGGGCGCGCGATGGCGTCCGCCCGAGCCGTTCGGACGAGGGGCGCTCGGGACGCCCCGACCCGGCCCGCCTCGACCCGGGCTGTCAGCACCCGGGCGGCCTCGACCCAGGCTGTCGGCACCCAGGCGGCCTCGACCCAGGCCGCCAGCACCCAGGCGGCCTCGACCCAGGCCGCCACCAACCAGGCCTCCACCAGCCGGGCGGCCCCCGCCTGGATCGGCTCCAGCGCCTTGCACGTCCTCGGCTGCGGTCGCCTGGATGTAGTTGCGGTAGCGGTGGTACACGGCGACGGCGATGACACCGACCGCCACGACGGCGAGGACATAGCCGATGTCGCTGAAAGCCTTGGCGATCGTGTGCCAGTGGACCCCCACGCCGTAGCCGATGCCGGCCCACGCCCCGTCCCACAGGAGCGAGCCCGCGGCCGTGAGCACCCCGAAGCGCACGAGCGGCACCTCGGCGATGCCCGCAGGCAGGGCCACGAAGTTGCGGATGACCGGCAGCAGCCGGCTGCCGAAGACCCCGAAGCGCTGGTGGCGGTCGTACCAGGCCTCGGCCCGGTCCAGGTCGTGGTGGCTGAGGAGGACGTAGCGACCGAACCGGTCGACTGCCGCGCGCCCCGCGTAGCGCCCCACGGCCCAGGCGATGTACGCCCCGATCACCTCACCGAGGGCTCCGACCACGACGACTCCGGCGAGGCTGAGCTTCCCCTGGGCGGCCAGGGCCCCGGCGAAGCCCATCGTGAGCTCCGAGGACGTCGGCACGCAGCAGGACTGCAGGACGCAAAGGACGAAGATCGCCGCATAGCCGGCGGTCGAGACCAGATGGGTGAAATTCAGCAGCGCGAGCACGCCGGTGTCAGGCAATGTTTCTCTCGGGGGTGGTTCCGGGTGATGGGGTCGTGGGGGTGGGTGGTGGTGCTGGGCGGTGGATCAGCCGGTACACGCAGAACGGCTGTCCGAGCCACGATGGTAGGCAGCGCGCGACGACCAGCGGTCCTCGCGCCCATATCTCACGCCCGGATCTTGAAGAACAGGTAAAGGCCCCGTCCAGGGAGGATGCATCCCCAGGGCCCGGCGGCGTTCACCTGGCACGCCATCCGGGGCTCCCGAAAGGTCATAGGGCCAGGTGGCGAGGCCGCCCGGCGCGTCCCAGGTCGGTGTCCTCGACGAGCGTCTGCCCGTCGGCTCGGCCGAGAGACGACCTCCGTCCCTGCGGGCTTTCCTGCGGGCTTTCCTGCGGGCTTTCCTGCGGGCTTTCCTGCGGGCTTTCCTGCTGGATACCGGGTAGGGGTATACTTGGCCCAAGTGGGTGAAGAGCCCAAGTGGGTGAAGAGAGAGACAAGGAGCGTGCGATGCCGGAGACCACCGTCTACACGGTGCCAGGGATGTCCTGCGACCACTGCAAGCACGCAGTGAGCGAAGCCCTTTCCTCGGTGCCTGGCGTGCGCACCGTCGAGGTCGACATCGACACCAAGGTCGTCACGATCCTCGGGGACGGTCTCATCGATTCGGCGCTGCGCGCCGCGATCGAAGAGGCCGGCTACGAGGCGGAGTGACTAACACCCCCATGGCAGCCGTCGGCACCGAGGCTCAGGCGCCCTCACGCGCACACGTCGAGCTCGCCATCGGCGGGATGACGTGCGCGTCGTGCGCCGCGCGCATCGAGAAGCGGCTCAACAAGCTCCCGGGAGTCGACGCCACGGTCAACTTCGCCTCCGAGCAGGCCGCGGTCGCCTTCGACCCCGCGCAGGCGAGCATCGAAGAGCTGATCGGTGCGGTCGAGGCCGCCGGCTACGACGCCAGCCTCCCAGAAGCCGTCACCGACGAAGATCCTGCCCGCCCTTACCGGCGAAGGCTGCTCCTCGCCGTCTCCTTGAGCGTCCCTTTGGGGATCTTCGCCTGGATCCCGGCATCGCGCCCACCCGGCTGGGCGTGGATCTCGCTCGCCCTTGCGACCCCGGTGGTCTTCTACGCCGGGTGGCCTTTCCACCGCGCCGCCGCGCAGAACGCCCGCCACGGCGTGGCCACGATGGACACGCTCATCTCGGTCGGGACGCTGTCCGCGTGGGTGTGGTCGGCGGTCGTGGTCACCGCGGGGATCTCGACGAACGTCTACTTCGACACGGCCGGAGCGATCACGGCTCTGATCCTTCTCGGGCGCTACCTCGAGGCGAAGGCGAAGCGGCGGTCGGGGGAGGCGATCCGCAAGCTCGTCGAGCTCGGGGTCAAAGAGGCGCATCTCCTCCGCGAGGGCGAGGAGGTGCTGGTGCCCGTCTCGGCGCTCAATCCGGGCGACCGGTTCGTCGTGCGGCCCGGCGAGAAGGTCGCGACCGACGGAGTGGTGGTCTCGGGCACCTCGGCGATCGACCAGTCGATGCTGACTGGCGAGCCGGTCCCCGTCGAGGTCGGCGCAGGCGACGCGGTGGCCGGCGCGACGGTCAACACGTCGGGCCGCCTCGTGGTGGAAGCGACGCGCGTCGGGGCCTCGACCGCGCTCGCGCAGATCACCCGGCTGGTCGCCCAGGCCCAGGCGGGGAAGGCGCCCGTCCAGCGCCTGGCGGACCGGGTGTCGGCGGTCTTCGTGCCGGTCGTCATCGCGGTCGCCACGCTCACCTTGGTGGGATGGATCCTGCTCGGCTCGGCCTCGGTGGCCGCCGCCTTCACCATCGCGGTGGCCACGGTCGTGATCGCCTGCCCGTGCGCCCTCGGGCTCGCGACCCCCACCGCGCTGATGGTCGGCACCGGCAGGGGCGCGCAGCTCGGGATCGTGATCAAAGGCCCGGAGATCTTGGAAGAGACGCGCCAGGTCACCACCATCGTGCTCGACAAGACCGGCACCTTGACGGAGGGGAGGATGGCCGTCTCGGCGCTCGTCCCCGCCGACGGCGTCGACGGCGAACAGCTCGCGCGCCTGGCCGCGGCCGCCGAAGAGCCGAGCGAGCACCCCATCGCCAGGTCGATCGCCGCATTCGGCCGGGAACGCCTCGGGCGCCTTCCCAGCGCCGAGGAGTTCTCCGCGGCGGCCGGCCTCGGTGTTGAGGCGGTTGTCGAGGGCCATGCGGTGGTGGTCGGTCGCCCGTCGTTCCTCGGCGAGTGGGGCCTGGCGCTGCCGGGGCGTCTCGCCGAGGAGGCCGAGCACCTCGAGTCCAAGGGTGCGACCGTGGTGGGGGTCGCCGCCGACGGCGCCGTCCTCGGACTGATGGCAGTGGCCGACCGGGTCAAGCCGTCGAGCCGGCGGGCCGTCACGGAGCTGCGGGCGCTCGGGCTCACCCCGGTCCTCCTCACCGGCGACAACGAGCGGGCTGCCCGGGCCGTCGCCGACGAGGTCGGGATCGACCGGGTGCTCGCCGGCGTGCTGCCCGGCGACAAGGCGACCGAGATCGCCCGCCTCCAGGGCACGGGCGAGGTCGTCGCGATGGTCGGCGACGGCGTCAACGACGCTCCCGCCCTCGCCCAGGCGGACCTGGGCATCTCGATCGGCACCGGCACCGACGTCGCGATCGAGGCCTCCGACGTCACCTTGGTCTCCGGCGACCTCCTGGCCGCAGCGGACGCGATCCGTCTCTCCCGCGCGACGCTGCGCACGATCAAGGGCAACCTTCTCTGGGCGTTCGGCTACAACGTC
>JAJYYT010000096.1 GCA_021800645.1 Actinomycetes bacterium | reverse complement strand
CGAGCCGGTCGTCGCCGAAGAAGTCGTAGCCCCAGACCCGTTCGAGGAGCTGGCCCCTCGAGACCACCCATCCGGGCGTGTCCGCAAGCTCGCAGAGCACGCGGAACTGGGTCAGCGTGAGCGGCACCTCCTCCCCGTCCCGGCGCACGACACCAGCCTCCCGGTGCAGTTCGACGTCGCGGAACCGCTGCACCGAGGGATCAGGTGCTGCCGCGGAGGTGCTGCGGCGAAGCAGGGCGCGTATGCGTGCCGACAGCTCCTTTGCGACCACGGGCTTGACGACGTAGTCGTCCGCGCCGGCTTCGAGCCCGGCGACGACGTCATGGGTGTCCCCGCTCGCCGTCACCATTGCGATGGGGACGTTGGTCGCCCGCCTGATCGCGCGCGTGACCTCGAAGCCGTCCATGTCCGGGAGGCGGAGGTCGACGAGCACCATGTCCGGCTCACCTTCCTCGAGGCGCCCAAGGCCCTCCTCGCCACTTCGTGCTTCGACGACCGTGTACCCCTCCTGCTGCAGGGACAGGGAGAGGACCCCGCGCATGTGGTCGTCGTCCTCGATGAACAGGATGCGGCGTCCCAAGTCTCGCCCTCCCTCCTTGTCACGCGTGCGTCTTCGAGTCTCGCCGAACTCACCTCGGTCGGTACGACACCTTCCCTAGATGCACCGGTTGTAACGTCACTGTAACACGCACCCCGTCAGTTCCTCGATCCCGGCTGAGACCCTTGTCGTCGAAGCGTCGAGACGGAGGAGCGCACGCATGGCATGGGCGCAGGGAAGACTGCCGGAGCGAGCCGGGGACGAACCGACGGGGCTGATGGTCGTGCCCCCTGACGCGACCGAGCCGGCACCCGATCGAGCGGGGTCGCGCACCAACTGGGGGAAGGGGGCGCTCGCTGCGCTGATCGTTGCCGCGCTCGCGCTCGGCGCGGGCGGCATGGCGCTCGGGGTGGTCGCGCTGGCTCGCTCCCCCGCGTCGGCGTCCGGTCCGGTGGGGCCTGCAGGACCCCAAGGTGCCCAGGGGCTCCAAGGCCCGCAGGGGGTCCAAGGTCTGGTGGGCCCGCAAGGGCCCGCCGGGCCCGTGGGCCCGAGGGGCGTAACCGGCCCGCAAGGCCCCGCAGGACCCCAGGGTGCACGAGGGCCGGCCGGGAAGCCCGGGGTGCCGGGGACGGTCGCGAAGAGCACGATCGTGACCGCCTCGGTGCTGAAGTCGGCGGCCGACCCCGTCGCGGGGACGACGCTCAGCGCGTTGACGTCGTGTCCCGCCGGAGACGTCCTGCTCGGCGGCGGCGCCCGCGTGTCGGAGACCGTGCCCGAGAAGTCGGCGTCCGAGGCGGGCGCAACGCGCACGACAGCCGCAACCCCGACGAGCGCGTCCGCGACGAGCAAGTCCAGCTCGACGGCTGGAGGTGGCACCTCGCAAGACACGGCGACCCAGAGCGGCGCGCCCTCGACAACGCCGCCTCGCTCGACTGCACGGTCCGGCGGCGTCGCGTTGGAGTCGTCGTACCCGACGGCGAGCGGATGGCGCACGGTCGCTGTTGTCACCGGGACGCTCACCGGCGGCCAGGTCATGGCCCTGGAGCCCTATGTCCTGTGCGGCAAGAAGTGAGCGGCGGCAGGCGCCGCTCGATCCGCTGAGATCCCCTCGGATCTGGGCGGTGCACCCGCCCGCGAGAGCCAGCCCCATCTCGCTCGGGCGCGCTAGCGTCCTCGCAAGCGGCAAGCCCGAGGCGATGGAGGCGAGGTGCCCAGAGACGCCGTGACGCTGCGCGAGGTGGCGAAGGCAGCCGGGGTGCACCCGGGTACCGCCTCCCGGGCGCTCAACGAGTCGACGCGCTCGCTCGTCCGCGCAGAGACGGTCGAGCGGGTGAGCGTGGCAGCCCGCGCGCTCGGCTATAAGCCGAACATGCTGGCCCGCAGCTTCAAGACCCGGCGCACCAACTCTGTGGGGGTCGTCATCCCCGACATCAACAACCCGCTCTTCCCTCCGATGGTACGCGGCGTGGAGGGCCGCCTGTTCGAAGACGGCTACGTCGCCTTGCTGGCCAACACGGAGAACGACCCGGACCGCCAGCACCGGATCTTCGAGGGCATGGTCGACCGGCGCGTCGACGGCATGATCCTCGCCACCGCGCACCGGCACGATGTGGCCGTCGCCGAGCTCGCGGAGGCCGGGATGCCGGTCGTGCTGTTGAACCGCGTGGTGGAGGGCGGCGGCTTCTCCTCGGTCTCGGTCGACGACGCGCAAGGCATCCGGAAGGTGGTCGAGCACCTGCGCAGCCTGGGCCACGTGCGGATCGCCCATATCGCTGGGCCGCAGTCCATGTCGACGGGGCACGCGCGCCACCAGAGCTTCCTCTCCTCCATGGAGGAGACGGGTGCTGCTGCAGACCCCCGGCTCGTCATGTTCGCGCAGGCGTTCTCGATCTCCGAAGGCGAACGGTGCGCGACCCGGCTCCTCGCGGGCTCGGAGCGACCGAGCGCGATCGTCGCGGCGAACGACATGCTCGCGCTCGGCTGCTACTCAGCGACCGAGCGCGCCGGCCTGGTGTGCCCGGCCGACATCTCGATCGTAGGGTTCAACGACATGCCGTTCATCGACCGGCTCAATCCTCCGCTCACCACGGTGCGGATCCCGCACCACGAGCTCGGCGTGCATGCCGCCGAGCTGCTCCTCGCGCAACTTCACGATCCGGACGCGCCGATCGCGATCGTCGAGATCGTCCCTGAGCTGATCACGCGCGGCTCGACGGCTCCCGCGCGCGTGCCCACGGCGGCGCCGTAGGCAGCACGAGCCGGCGGGCCGGCTCGACGTTGCGAATCCTTGACAAGTGGGGCTCGGCTCCACAGACTCGCGGCCGTGCAACCGGTTGCCAACACAACCGGGGGGATGACCTTCGGCTGGATCGGCACCGGCCGCATGGGCAGCGCGATGGCGCGTCGCCTCCTCGAGGCGGGGATGGATCTCGCTGTCTACAACCGCACGCCGGAGAAGGCCGAGATGCTCGTCATGCTTGGTGCCGCGCTGGTCGACGCGGCGGTGGATCTCGCAGGACGCGACGTGGTCTTCATCACGGTTGCGTCGTCCGACGACCTGCTCGAGGTGATGTGTGGGACGGGAGGTCTGCTCACGGGACCTTCGGCGCCGTCGATTGTGGTCGACTGCACGACCGTCTCGAGCGAGGCGAGTGCGAGAGCCCGTGAGCTCGCTGCGGCGCGTGACACGGCCTTCCTCGCGGCGCCGGTGAGCGGCAACCCTGAGGTCGCTTCGGCCGGGAAGCTCACGATGGCCGTCTCCGGGCCGAAGCGGGCATTCGACGCCGCGTACCCATTCCTTGCGACGGTCGCAGGCGAGGTCACCTACGTCGGTGAGGGCGACGTCGCGCGGCTCGTCAAGCTGTGCCACAACCTGCTCCTCGGCGTGGTGTTCCAGTCACTCGTCGAAGTGACGGTGCTCGCAGAAAAGGGCGGAGTTCGTCGCCAAGACCTGCTGGCCTTTCTGAACAGCTCGGTGATGGGGTCGCCGTTCATTGGCTACAAGTCCCGAGCTCTCGTGGACCTGGACTTCTCGCCGACCTTCACGACCCGCCTGCTCCACAAGGATTTCGCTCTCGGGCTGGATGCGGCCGCAATGCTCGACACCCCGATGCCTTTGGCGGCGCTCGTGCACCAGCTCCTGCAGGTGGGGATCGGCGAGGGGATCGGCGACAAGGACTTCGCGGCTCTCCTGCAGATCTGCGCAAGAGGTGCGCGTCTCGAGCTCGAGCGCGAAGAGACGGGTGCAGGGGAGGAGGCCGGCGGGCTGCCCCCGTCGAGGACCACCGAGCACGCGTGAGGACCGACCAGGGGAAGGTGGAGCCGAAGCGCACCGCTGCCGTGCAGAGCTCGTGACGCGCCTCGCAGACGCGAGCCGGCACCGGCGAGGGACTTCGGGAATGGGCTCAGCGCTCGCCGGAGGCGAAGAACGTGGCCTGGAGGCGCGGCACTGCGGCCACCACGAGGGCTCCGTCGTGCAGCAGCGTCTCGAACGGCCCCACGAGCCCCGGGTCGAACAGCGACCCCGAGCCGTCCCGGAGCTGCTTGCACGCCTCTTCGGGCGATAGCGGCGCGCGATAAGGACGGAGCGCGGTGAGCGCCTCGAAGACGTCCACGATCGCGAGGATCCGGCCGTAAAAGGGGATGGAATCTCCGGCGAGCCCTTCGGGGTAGCCGGACCCGTCCCACCGCTCGTGGTGGGTCGCCACCGCGTCTGCCAGCGTCTGCTGCTCGATGTCGGCCTCACGGATGAGGTCCGCGCCGAGCCTCGGGTGCTGGCGTATGACCTCCCATTCGCTCGGAGTGAGCGTACCGGGCTTCTGCAGGACCGGCTCGGGCACCGCAATCTTGCCGACGTCATGCAAGAGTCCTGCCCAGTACAGCGTGCGTCGCTCCTCCTCGTCGAGCCCGAGGGCGGCGCCGAGGCGGGACGCGTTGACGGCCACGCGCCGAGAGTGCCCGGCCGTGGTGGGGTCCCGGAGCTCGATCGCCTCGCTGATCAGGTGCAGCGTTCGCTGGTGGGTCGTCCTGATCTGCGTGGCCATCTCGCCGCTTTGGGAGGCGGCCTCCTGGAGAAGGAAGGTGCGAGCGCCAGCCAGCCAAGCCAGGCCTGCCGAGAGCACGGCGGTCAGCGCCCAGCTCGAGAGGGAAGGGTGGCTCCCGACGCGCCAGATCGGCGAGGAGGCGACCGCGACGACTGCGCTCGCGACGAGCCCTGCCCGCGCGCCCAGGAGCAGACCGGCACCCACCGCCGGGATGATCATGAGCTCGATGAGCGCGGGAACGGCTCCCCCGAAGAGCGTGATCACGGTCCAGGTCGCCACCAACAGGGCGACGCTTCCCGTCACGGCTGCCACGTGCCGGCCCGACCTGTCCTTGCGCCCCGTCCGCCTCGCAGCGAGCCATACGTCCCTCCACGTCCAGCCGATCCGGGGCTCGATGCGCGCGGGGGGAAGATCGAGCTCGATGACGCTTGCGCGTGTGAGGTCCCCATCCCGCACTCAAGCGAGGATCGCTCGTAAAGCGAAAGAGTTGTAGAGGCGAAGGTCCCTTCCGGTCAGCTCATGGAGGTGTGGAGACGGACAGGCCGTCCAGGAGGTGTGCCGCCCGGTTGCGGTGGATGCCGAGGAGTGTCGCGACCGCTCGCCAGGTCCATCCCTGCGCGCGAAGCTCGCTCACGGCGTCCCTGCGGAGCCGCACGACCTCTGAGCGGCTGGTCTCCAGCGCTCTGAGCACGTCATGCGCCGCCTTCGCTCGGGCCGCGGCATCCTCGATCATTGCGATCGAGGAGAGCTCGACCCACCCCTGCGCTGCGCGGTGGCGCATACGCCCGCCAGCCTTGTGACATCCGAGATGAAGTGGTAGGGACCAAGGTCTCCATTCCGTGGTCAGCGTCGAGGCTCAGCGGACGAGCCCTGCCGCACACAATCGATTGCGGTGACCGTTCCGAACGGCTCGGGAGCAGGCTGAGACGGCTGGCGTTGCGGGCGTCGGCTGCGGGCGTCGGTCGTCCCGGTCAGCCGCCGGCGGGATCCGGCGGGCGGTCGGACCGCTCTCGGAGTGCTCCCCAGTGCCCGTAGTGGAGCCGCATCGTGCCGGCAGGTGGGTGCAGGCGGAGCGATCCAGAGGGCGGGTCGGCGCCGTCGGGGTAGCCGAGCGCGACGGCGCCGAAGAGCCGCCAGCCGGCCGGGGCCCCGATGGCGCGGAGCACCTCGCCCTCCGCTCTGAAGTTGCCGAGGAAGCACGCGCCGAGCCCGGCCGACGTGGCCCCGAGGAGGAGCGTCATCACGCCGAACGCCGCGTCGGCGAACCAGTACGGCACGGGCCAGCGGGCGTCGGAGGTCCCGAGCCCGAGGTCCTGAGAGGAGCGCAGCTTGTCCGGCTCCGCGTAGCGCGCCACGTAGGCCGCGGGGGAGGCGAGGGAGAGCACCACGACCGGTGCGCGCGACAGCCCGGGCCAGCGGCGGGAGCCGGCGCGCCAGTGCGCAGTGGTCGCGGCAGACCAGTAGCGCGAGGTCTCGGCGCTCCCTTCGAGCACGACCCACGCCGTGCCGCGCGTGTTGCCTGCGCTGGGCGCTCGCAGCGCGCCCGCAAGCAGTTGGTCGAGCGCGCCGGGGGGAAGGGGTCGCGTCGAGAAGCTGCGGACCATCCGTCGAGCCCGCGCGGCGTCGCCTACGTCCATGTGCCCAGTCTGGCGGGTTGGACGGGTGGTGTCTCCCAATTGTTGACCCCCCTGGTAGGGTATTGCCGCATGACGACGCCTCGCGAGCTTCTGGCACAGGCAAAGGCCGCGATCGTCGAGGTCGAGCCCGAAGAGGCCGCCCGCCGGCTCGGGGCCGCCGTCTTCCTCGACGTCCGTGAGCCCGACGAGTACGAGCAGGGGGCGATCCCCGGGGCGGTCCACCTCCCGCGTGGGAACCTCGAGTTCAGCGTCGAGGGGAGGATCCCCGACAAGGAGCGCCAGCTCGTCGTCTACTGCGCGGGCGGCACCAGGTCGGCGTTCGCTGCCAAGACGCTCGTGGACCTCGGCTACCGCGACGTCGTCTCGCTGGTGGGCGGCTTCAACCGCTGGAAGGACGAGGGCCGTGACTGGGGCATTCCCCGGACCCTTACGAGTGACCAGCGGAACCGCTACCATCGCCACCTCCTGCTTCCCGAGGTGGGGGAGCAGGGCCAGCAGACGCTCCTCGACTCCAAGGTGCTCCTGCTCGGCGCGGGCGGGCTCGGGTCACCGGCCGGCTTGTACCTGGCTGCGGCGGGCGTCGGGACGATCGGCATCGTCGACATGGACGTGGTCGACGAGTCGAACCTCCAGCGCCAGATCCTGCACAACCTCGACCGCATCGGGGAGCGCAAGGTCGACTCGGCCAAGAAGACGCTCACGGCGCTCAACCCCGACGTCACGGTCGAGACCTTCGACGTGCGTCTCGGCGCCGACAACGTGCTCGACATCTTCGACGGGTACGACCTGGTGGTCGACGGCACCGACAATTTCCCGACCCGCTACCTCGTGAACGACGCCTCGCTCTTGAAGCGGATCCCCGTCGTGCACGGCTCGATCTTCCGATTCGAGGGCCAGGTCACGGTGTTCGACCCCTACAACGGACCGTGCTACCGCTGCCTCATCCCCGAGCCGCCCCCTGCAGAGCTCGCCCCCTCGTGCGCGGAGGCCGGCGTGCTCGGGGTTCTCCCCGGCATCGTGGGGAGCATCCAGGCGGTGGAAGCCATCAAGATGCTGCTCAGCCTGGGTGACCCGCTCGTCGGGCGCTTGCTCGCCTACGACGCGCTCGAAGAGACGTTTCGGACGTTCAAGCTGCGACGCGATCCCGAGTGCCCGGCCTGTGGGGAGCACGTGGGCGAGATCGTCATCGCCGAGTACGACGAGCTCTGCATGCCGCACGCCCGCTGACGGGCGGCGAG
>JAJYYT010000095.1:4981-7741 GCA_021800645.1 Actinomycetes bacterium | reverse complement strand
ATCCCCGCGTGCATCCAGAGCGGCAGGGAGGCGGCCGACGACGTCGTCGCGCAGGTAGCCGGCGCACCCCGCCCATCCGGCGCAGCCGGCGCCCCCAGCGCGTCCAGCGCCTGAGCCGAGAGCGTCTCCTCAACCTGCACCCGCGCGGCGCTGCGTACCGCGGAGTCCATGGCAGCATGGACGGCCGTGCTGTCGCGCTTCGGCCGCGCAGTCGCGCCGTCGCTCGCCGGGGGGCTGCTGCTGGCCTTCTCCCTGCCGCCGTGGGGATGGTGGCCGCTTGCGTTCCTGGGTGCCGCCGTCGTCTACTGGCGTCTGCGCGGGCTCCCGTGGCACCTGCGTCTCGCTGCAGGCTGGGCGGCCGGGCTCGGATGCTTCGTCCCCGGCCTGTGGTGGGCTGCCGCGTTCAATTGGTACGGGGCGGCGGTGCTCATGGCGGTCGAGGCGCTGTCGATGGGGCTCGCCGCGGTGGTGGTCCCGCCGGCACGGTGGCGGGTGCCCGCCTTCGTCGGCGCGTTCACGCTCGCCGAGGCGCTCCGGATCTCCTGGCCGTTCGGCGGGCTGCCCCTCGGGGGCCTGTTCCTCGGGCAGGCGGGGGGTCCGCTCCTCGGCGCAGCGCGCCTCGGCGGGCCCCTCCTCCTCACGGCGCTGGTCTGGCTCGGGGGCGCGGGGCTCGCCGAGCTCGCACGCTCGGCTTCGCAGGCTTGGCGCCGAGGTGCCCGGGGTTCTCCATGGGTGCTCGACCCCCGCCATCGTGGCGGCCGGCGGCAAGCCGGTGGGGCGACAGGATCGTCGCAGCCGGTGTCGGCATCTCTCGGAGCGGTGTCGGCATCTCTCGGAGCGGCGTCGGTCCTCCTCGTCGCCGTGGTCGGCGCCGGGGCCGCCCTCGCGCCGCGCGGCGGTCCGGACGTGGGCAGGCTCACCGTGGCGCTGGTCCAGGGCGGCGGACGGCGCGGGGTCAGCCAGTTCGAGGTCCCCCCACGCACGGTGCTCGCCGCCCAGGTCGCCGCCTCGAGGTGGTTGGCGAGCGCACCGGACCCCCCTGCGCTCGTGGTCTGGCCCGAAGACGTGGTTCGTGTCGGGCGCCACCTCGCCGGCACCTCGGCCGCCGCCTACCTGTCGTCCCTCGCCCACCGGCTCGGTTCCACCGTGCTCGCCGGCGTGACCGAGACGGTCTCCGCGACGTCCTTCCGCAACGAGGTCGTCGCCTGGGGGCCCGACGGCCGCATCGTGGGCACGTACGAGAAGGTGCACCGTGTGCCCTTCGGCGAGTACGTGCCCGACCGCGGATTCTTCTCGCACCTCGCGAACCTCTCGGCGGTGCCGCTCGACGCCATCCCCGGCCACGGCACCGGTGAGCTCACGACCCGAGCGGGACGTCTCGGCCTCATGGTCTCCTTCGAGGTGTTCTTCGCCACAAGAGGACGCTCTGCGACGCGAGCGGGCGCGCAGCTGCTCGTCGTTCCGACCAACACCTCGTCGTACTCGACGAGCCAGGTGCCGAGCCTGGAGGTCGCCGCGGACCGGCTGCAGGCCGTCGAAGAGGGGCGCGACCTCGTCCAGGTGGCACCCGCCGGCTACTCGACCGTGGTCGCCGCCGACGGCAAGGTCTTGGCGCGCACCCCACTCGGCCGCCGCGAGGTGCTTCGGGCGACGGTGGACCTGCGCGCGGGCCGGACGCTGTACGAGCGCTTCGGCGACCTCCCGATCCTGGTCCTCGCGGGACTTTGCCTCGTGGGGGGGCTGCTCCTCGCGGCGTCCGGCTCCCGGGGAGAGGGATCGCGGTCCCAGCGCGTGGCGCACGCAGGCAGGAGCTGGAAGGGGCCCGGGGCGCGCGCTTCGGCCATGTGGCGTCACTCGTAGTAGCCGCTGTGGATGTACACGCAGGCGACGCCTTCTTCCACGAACATCGCGTGGTTCATGGGATCGTCCTCGAGGGCGAGGCGCAGGTCGAAGCCGTAGGCGCGCAGCTCGCCGACCACCCGGCGCTTGTAGTCCGTGACCCTGGCCCGCTCGCCTCGGTCGCGCATCACCAGCAGGTCCCAGCGGAGTCCGTAGCGGTCCAGCCACGCCAGCGTCTGGGGTTGGACCCGGATCGGCCTCCCCGTGAGCAGGACGACGGCGAGCTTGGCGTCGAGCAGCTCGAGCAGCTGCGCGACCTCCCCGATCAAAGGGTCGTCGCCGCAGGCCTCGAAGAACGCCGTCCAGTCGCGCCTTCCTCGCTCGAGGAAATGCTGCCGGCTGGTCGCGTTGGACAGGACCCCGTCGATGTCGAAGATCACGGCCTCGCACGGAGGGACCGGCGCTTGGTGCCAGCGCCAGTTGTCCGGCGTCGCCACGTCTACCCGCTCAGGGGAGGTGGAGCAGCGCGGCGTGGTGGGCGAAGGACGTGAGCGGTCCGGGCCAGAAGCCCAGCACCACGGTCACCCCGACGCACAGGGCGATCGCGAGCGCGCTGAGCGGAGGAACCCGCACCGGTTGCGCTGAGCGGACGTCCACGTCGTCCGCCGTCTCGGTTTGGCCGCTCGCCAGCGCGTCGAGCTGGAGCGGACCGCCCGGCCCGCCGCCTGCGAGCGAGAGCGTCATCGGGTCCTCGTCCAAGAGCAGCGCGGCGTTCATCCGGTCGAGCGCGGCCGCGTTCACGTCGGCGCCTGTCCAGACGGGACGCGCAGGGACGCGACTAGCGGGGCGGCGGCCGTCTCCAGGCACCACCTGCGGCTCGAGCTCCGTCCGGTCGACCTCGACGGCTGCGCCGATCCCCCC
>JAJYYT010000095.1:0-4971 GCA_021800645.1 Actinomycetes bacterium | reverse complement strand
GCGGGCACCTCGACGCCCGGGACGGCGCCGGCGGCCGGGAGCGGCGTGTACATGAGCACGGCGACGCGCAGGTAGAAGAAGGCTGCAACGGCTGCCGAGATCATCGCGATCACTGCGAGCGGCACGGCGTGGTCGACCGCGGCGAGGACGACCTGGAGCTTCGCCCACAGCCCCGTGGTGAACGGCGCGCCGGCTTGCGCGAGCAGCAGCACCGCGAACGCGAGCGCGAGGACGGGCTGTCGGCGCGCCAGCCCACGGTAGGAGGCGATGTCGTGCGCCGCGTCCCCGGTCCTGCCGAGGACCGTGACGACGGCGAAGCTCCCGATCACCATGAACATGTACGCGAACAAGTAGTACAAAGAGGCGCTCACGCCGCGCGCGGTGGCGGCCTCGAGCCCGAGCAGGATGAAGCCGGCATGGTTGATCGACGAGTAGGCGAGCATGCGCTTCACGTCGCGCTGGACGATCGCCAGGGCCGCGCCGAGCAGCAGGGTCACGACCGCGATGCCGTAGATGAGTGGCTGCCAATCCGTCCTGAGCAGACCGAAGGAGGAGAGGAACACGCGGAGGAAGGCGGCGAACGCGCCGGCCTTGGAGACCGCGGCCATGAACCCGGTCACCGGCGAGGGGGCGCCCTGGTACACGTCGGGCGTCCACATGTGGAAGGGGACCGCGGCCACCTTGAAGGCGAAGCCCACGAGAAGGAGGGACATCCCGGCGAGGAGGAGCCCATCGGAGGCGAGGACGTTCTTCGAGAGGAACCCGGCGATCTGCGCGAGGTTCGCCGTGCCGGTCGCGCCGTAGACGAGGGCGATGCCGTAGACGAACACGGCCGAGGAGAACGAGCCGAGGATGAAGTACTTGAGCGCAGCCTCCCCGGATGCAGCTCGCCGGTGGTTGAAGGCGGCGAGCACGTAGAGGGCGATCGAGAGGATCTCGAGTCCGAGGAAGACGACGATCAGATCGTTCGCCGAGCCCATGATCATCGCCCCGGAGGCGGAGACCATCGCGAGCACGTGCATCTCCGCGCCCTCGACCCGCTCGCGGCGCAGGTAGCCGTCGGCGACCAGCGCCGTGAGGAACATGGCGCACGACACGAGGACGTTGATGAGCGCGCTGAAGCCGTCGGCGACGACAGCGTGGTCGATGGCGGTAAACGGGCCGCTCGCGGTGACGTCCGCCCACTGCCACAGGGAGACCCCGAGGGCGCCCGCAGAGATCGCGAGCGTGCCGACCGTCGCCGCCCGCGCGCGCAGTTGGCGCTCGACGAGCGAGCTCGCAGCGAGGAGCAGCACCGCCCCGCCGAGCATGACGATCTCCGGCAAGATCGCCTCGTAGCGGATGTGCGGCGTGGCGATCCGGACCGAACCGGCCGCGTGTGCCGCCCCCGAGTGCGCGAGGAGCACCGCGAAGTGCCGAGCGACGCCCGGGCCCGTGCCGTGGATCGGAGCGCTCATGTAGAAGCTCTTTTCGCCGGCACGGACCGGGTCGCTGCGACGCCGCGGCGGGCGAACGCCGGCTGATGGGTGTGGGTCGCGGCGTCCACCTGCGCCACGAGGCTGTTCACGGTCGGGGTGATCCGGTCGAGGACCGGCTTGGGGTAGATGCCGAGGAAGACGATCACGATGATCAGCGGGGCGATCACGACACGTTCGGCCCAGCTCAGGTCGCGCGTCCTCGAGTTGGCAAGGTCGACCTTGCCATGGAACACCTGCTGGTAGGCCCACAGCAGGTAGAGCGCGGCGAGCACCACCCCTGCGGTCGCCACGACCGCCCACCACCGGTGGGTGAGGAAGGTTCCCGAGAGGATGAGGAACTCGCTCACGAACCCGTTCAGACCCGGGAGACCGATCGAGGCGAGCATCGCGACGGTGAACACGCCGGCCATCACCGGTGCGGGTGCCTGCAGGCCGCGCAGCTCGGTCACCTGCCAGGTCTGGCGGCGCTCGTAGATCCAACCGATGAGGAGGAAGAGCGCAGCCGTGATCAGGCCGTGGTTCAGCATCAGGAGCACACCGCCGGTCAGACCCTCGGTCGTGAAGGCGAATATCCCGAGCGCGACGAACCCCATCTGGGCGAGCGAGGAATAGGCGACCAGGCGCTTCAGGTCGCGCTGCGCGCACGCGACGATCGCGCCGTAGAGGATCCCGACGACTGCCATCGTGAGGAGCAGCGGTGCGAGGTCGACCGACGCCTGCGGGAACAGGCGGAGGTCGAACTGGAAGATGCCGTACGTCCCGAGCTTCGCGAGGACCGCGGCGATGACCATCGAACCTCCGGTCGGTGCCTCGGCGTATGCGTCCGGTGACCAGGTGTGGAACGGGAAGAGGGGCGCCTTGACGGCGAACGCCGCGGTGAAGGAGAGGAAGAGGAGGATCCCGCCCGCGCTCGAGAAGTGGGTGTGCTCCAGCGCCGGCAGCGAGAAGGTGAGAACGCCGGTCTGGTGCTCGTGGGCGAAAGCGACCACGAGGATCCCCACGAGGAGGAACGCCGATCCGAGGAACGTGTAGACGAAGAACTTGATCGCTGCGTACGCCCGGCGCGTGTAACCCCAGCCGGCGATGATGAAGTACGACGGGACGAGCGTGAGCTCGAAGAAGAAGAAGAAGAGGATCAGGTCGATCGAGACGAAGCTGCCGAGGCACGCGGACTCGAGGAGGAGCATCCACGCCACGAAGCTCGTCGCGTCGTTGTGCGTCCGCGCACCGGCAAGCGCGATGGGGAAGAGGACGGCCGCCAGCAGCACGAGGAAGAGCGAGATCCCGTCGACGCCGAGCTCCCAATGCACGCCCAGGCCGTTGGCCCATGAGTGGTCCGACACGAACTGGAAGCCGCCCGTGGTCGTCGCGAACAGAGCGGCGATCGCGATCGCGATCGCGAGCGTGGCCAGCGAGACCCCGATCCCGAACCACTCGACGGCGATCCGTGGCAGGGAGCGCCGCGACCCGGCCAGCGCGACCGCGAGCCCTCCTCCTGCGGGGAGGAGGACCAGCACGGTGAGGAAGGGGAAGGCGTGAGTGGCGCCGCTCACGACTACCACGTCCTCGACAGCATGAAGGCCAGGATCGCGGCCATGCCGAGCGCGATCCCGAGCACGTAGTTGCGAACGAAACCGGTCTGGATGCGCCGGACGCCTCGGCCGGTCAGCCGCACGAGCCGTCCCATGCCGTTGACCGCTCCGTCGATGAGCTCTCCGTCGACGACGACCGCGTACGCCCTGGCCATCGCCTGGCCGGGTCTGCCGATGAGCGAGTCGTAGAAGTCGTCCCAGTACCAGACGCGCTGCAGGAAGGCCGGTTCGAGCGCGGGGCGGTCCGCGGTCCGCCGCCACAGGCGCCACGCTGCGTAGGCGGCGGCGATCGCGATGACGGCGTCGGCGATCGCGAGGCCCGCCTGCTCGGCGGCGCTCTGGTGGGCATGGAAGAGCCGGCTGCCGAAGACCGGTCCGAGCCACTGGCCGAGGGTGCCGACGTGGACCCATGGGAGGTTCACGGCGCCGGCGAAGACGGCGAAGAAGGAGAGCACGACGAGCGGGGCGCGCATGACCCAGGGCGACTCGTGCGGGCGGCGGTGGGGCGGGCGGCCGTCGGCCGCCTCCTCGGACCATCGAGCCCGCCCGAGGAAGGTGAGGAAGAAGATCCGGCTCATGTAGTACGAGGTGAAGAAGGCGGTGAGCAGCCCCAGGGCGTACAGGACCAGCGTCTTGCCGTAGACGTTCGTCAGGATGTCGCCCTTGGCCCAGAAGCCCGCAAACGGGGGGATCGCCGCAAGCGCGAGCCACGCGGTGAGGAACGTGACGAACGTCCATGGCATCACCCGGCGCAGCCCTCCCATCCGTTTCATGTCCTGCTCGTCCTCGAGCCCGTGGATCACGGACCCTGCGCCGAGGAAGAGGAGGCCCTTGTAGAAGGCATGGCAGACCATGAGGAAGATCGCGGCGACGTAGGCACCCGTCCCCACGGCGAGGACCATGTAGCCGATCTGGGAGACCGTCGAGAAGGCGAGTGCCTTCTTGATGTCCTGCTGCGCACAGGCGATCGTCGCCGCGACGAAGGCCGTCGCCCCGCCGATCGCTGCGACGACCCACATCGCGTCAGGGCTCAGCGCAAGGAGCGGGTTGATCCGGCACAAGAGATAGACGCCTGCGGTGACCATCGTTGCCGCGTGGATGAGCGCGGAGACCGGGGTCGGGCCCTCCATCGCGTCCGGCAGCCAGTTGAACAGGGGGATCTGCGCGGATTTGCCGGTCGCCGCGAGGAAGAGCAAGAGCACGGCAGCGGTCATGGTTCCGCCCCCGACCAGGAGGTGGCGGTGGGCGAAGACCGTCAAGTAGGTGAGAGTGCCGGTCTTGGAGAAGATGAGGAACATCGCGAGCAGGAAGCCGGCGTCCCCCACCCGGTTGTAGATGAACGCCTTCTTGCCCGCCGACGCGGCGGAGTCCCGGTGGAACCAGAAGGAGATGAGCCAGTACGAGCAGACGCCCACGCCCTCCCAGCCGACGAACGTGACCAGGAGGTTGTCGGCCATGACGAGGACGAGCATCGAGAACACGAACGCGTTCATGTAGACGAAGAACTTCGTGAAGTCCCGGTCGCTCTTCATGTACCCGATCGAGTACAGGTGGATGACCATGCTCACGCCGGTGACGAACATGCACATGGTCATCGACAGCGGATCGAGCAGGATCGCCACCTTCACGTGCAACCCGGCGACCGGGATCCACGTGAAGAACGAATGGCTGCCAGCGCCCGGCGTGCAGCTGTCCGAGCAGGTCAGCTGTCGCGCGCCAGCAGGCTGGTTGGCCAAGCCCGCAAGGGTCACGCACGCCGAGACGAAGGCCGCGCCGACGGCGCCCGTTCCGAGCCAGCCGGCGACGGGCTCGCCGATGCGCCGTCCAAAGGCGAGCAGCACCACGAACCCTGCGAGCGGGAACAGCGGCATCAAGAACACGGCGTGCAGCACCGGCTCAGC
>JAJYYT010000094.1 GCA_021800645.1 Actinomycetes bacterium | reverse complement strand
CATCTGCATCCGCAACCCGTGGCCAGGCATCTTCCAGACGATCTGGGGCGACCCGGACCGGTTCGTGAAGACCTACTACGAGAAGTACAACAAGGACCCGAAGAGCACCGACTGGCGGGACTGGCCGTACTTCAGCAACGACGGTGCCACCCAGGCCCCTGACGGCTACTACCGCATCCTCGGGCGCGTGGACGACGTGATCAACGTGGCGGGCCACCGGCTCGGCACGAAGGAGCTCGAGTCCGCGAGCGTCCTCGTGGAGGAGGTCGCGGAGGCCGCGGCCGTCCCGGTGGTCGACGAGCTGCGGGGTCGAGCGGTCGAGATGTACATCTCGCTGAAGCCTGGCGTGACGGCCACCAACGTGGAGGAGAAGGTCGCGAAGGTCATCGAGACCGAGATCGGCAAGGTCGCCCGCCCGAAGAACGTCTGGATCGTGCCGGACATGCCCAAGACGCGCTCGGGCAAGATCATGCGCAGGGTCATCGCCGGCATCTCGAATTTCACCGACGTCGGCGACATCACCACGCTGGCGAACCCAGAGGTGGTCGAGGAGATCCGCTCCCACGTCCAGTCGGTCAAAGAGGCGCGTGGCGACGTGCCCAAGACGCTGACCGAGAAGGAGGCCGAGGAGATCAAGGCCTTCGGCCAGGTCGACTAGCCGCGACGAGCCGAGCAGAACGAGCGGGAAGGGGCGCACCATCCTCTCCACCCCGGGTCGAGCGCGTCCAGGCCGGGGCTTCGCGTAACATCGGGGCACAGTGGCGTCCGACCTGGCAGGTGAGCTCGCAAGGTTGCGTCCGCGGTGACCTCGGACGGCTTGCTGACGATCTTCTTTCTGGTCGCGCTCGCGTCGCTCGTTCCGGTGGTGTGGGCGATCGTGGACGTGGCGCGCCGTCCTACCTGGCAATTCTCCCCTGGAAGAAAGGTGGCGTGGGGGGTGACGCTCGGGCTGGGCTGGCTGCTCCTGTGGCCGCTCGCGCTCATCTCCTCGGTCGTGTACCTCGCGGTGCTCCGCCGCCGGTTCCCGCCCTCGTCTTCGAACCCGCCGCAGGGGCCGCCGTACGGGCAATTCGGGCCCTACGGGCAGGGCCCCTACGGCCAGGGCCCTTACGGGGGCGCGCCGCACTACGGCAGCGGGTACGGCGCCCCTCCCGAGGAGCCCCCTCCGCCCCCTCCGCGCTCGTTGCCGCCGGCGGGCTGGTACCCGGATCCCGCCGGCACCGGCAGGGAGCGGTGGTGGGACGGGAAGGGCTGGACGGACCACCTCCGCTGAGACCTGCCCGCCGGGCCTCGTCGGCGAACGGTGCGCCTACCGGGGCCTCGTCGGCGAACGGTGGGCGTACCGGGGACTCGGCGGCGAACGGTGCGCCTACCGGGGCCTCGGCGGCTTGAACCCCTTCGGCGGCCCGATCCATGTGCTGACCGGCGTCATCACTGTCGGTGCGGTGTTCTGGAAGTACCGGTCGAGGTCGTTGCAGGTGGCCGGCGTCGAGTACGCCCCGCAGTCGAGGTGCGGCGCTCCTTGGAGGATCGGCCCCTTGAAGGCTCGCGCCGCCTTGAACAGGGTGGCGGGGGTGATCTTCTGGTGCGCCTTGAGCAGCGCCGTGTCGAGCTTGGCGAGGGTGAGGATCTCACTGATCCCCATCTCGCTCCAGGCGTTGGCGTACAGCGGGGCCTTGCCGTACTCGGCGAAGATCTTCTTCGCGACTGTTGTGATGGACGGTGTCTTCGATCCCGGCATCGCCTGTGCGGTCAGGTAGTACCAGTCGTGGGGGAGCTGGCCGCCGTCGGCTTTTGCGATTGTCGGGGTCGCGCAGGGCACGTCCACCTCGAGCTTGACCTTCGCGAGGAGACCGAGCGACTTGAGGGTGAGGGCGACGTTCGAGCAGTCGGGCCCGCCGCTGTTCACGAAGATGACCAGTGTGGTGTGGCCGACGTGGGCCGCCTCGAGCGGCGCGGACAGGTTCGTCACCGCAGCTGTGAAGCCGACCTTGTAGACCTGCTTCAGCCCCTCGTAGCTGAGCCCGTCGGCGACCACGTTGGCCTGTGTGACCTCCGCGGGGATGTTGGACGGGTAGATGAGCGAGACGCTCTTCGCGTGCATGATTGTCTTCGCGAAGGTCGCGTCCGGCGCGTTCACGTAGGTGTCTGTGTTCCACCAGATGAACCCCTGGGGCTCCTTCTCGTCGACCGCGCTGAGAGAGACGTCCCAGAAGATCGGCTTCTTCGAGGGCTCGAGCGCAGCCTCGAGCGCTGTGTTGCCGACGTCGATCGCTCCTGCGATGACTGCGGTGATCTTGGGGTTGTCGGCGAACTCCTGGCCGCACTTGGCGGCGCTGCCCACTGTTGTCGGGATCGCGCAGTACACCGCCCTCACGGGATGGCCGTCGATGCCGTCGGTGTGCTGGTTCACGTAGTCGACCGCGACCTTGACCCCTGTCGTCCACGCAGGCGCGATCGCCCCGGTCGATGTCTGCTGGTTCACGGCGCCGATGTAGATCGGCGAGAGCTTGGGGTCAGCCTTCCCGTGGCCGCCGACGTACGCCGGGTAGTTCGTGATGGGCTTGTACTTGAAGCGGTAGGCGTGCTGGCTGTGGCTCTGCTGGGTCGCCCCTCCGGCGACGCCGACGCCGACGCCGAGCACACCTATCGCGAGCGCCAGCGTCGCGCCGGCGACGAGCGCGGGCCGAAGGGCGGCGGACCGCTCGCCCCCCTCGCGCCGGGTACGGCTGCCTGCCGAGCGGGCGCCTCGCGCGGTGCTCTCCACTCGAGAGGTCGTGATCGTCCTTCTGAACGCTCTCAACGCTTCCCCCAATCTGTGCTCGTCGGATCGTGTGCTCGGCGGGTCTGTGCCTGCCTGGCCTGTCGTCGGGCCTGTGCCAGCCTGCCTGTCGCCGCGTCTGTTCCTGCCTGTGGCCGGGTCTGTCTCGTCGCCCGGCTGTCTCGTCGCCGGGTCAGCCAGCGCCTCCCTCCGGTCGCCACCGGGATGGCATGGCCGCGGCGTACGGTGCAGGTGCTATCACACGTTCTTAACAAGTCGGCCTCGACGCTGGCAAGAAGCTTGTTCCATCCAGTAGAAGGACGGGAGAAGGCACCACGGGGAAGGGGCCGGAGAAGGCCAGGGAGCCAGGGCCGGAGAAGGCCAGGGAGCCAGGCCCGGAGAAGGCCAGGGAGCCAGGACCGGAGAAGGCCAGCGAGACCCAGGGCCGGAGAAGGCCAGGGAGACCAGGGAGAAGGGAGGCTGCGATCGCAGGGAACGCACGGCGGCCCGGCGTGAGCGTCACGTCCCGCGCCCTCGCGCTCCTCGGGGCCTTCGACGCGGGCCACGCGTCGCTCACCTTGCGCCAGCTGGCCCAGCGTGCCGACCTGCCGATGGCCACCGCCCACCGGCTCCTCGGCGAGCTCGTCAGCTGGGGGGCGCTCGTGCGCACCGCCTCTGGCTCCTACGAGGTCGGCCAGCGCATCTGGGAGCTGGGCCTGCTCGCACCTGTGCCCTCCGGCCTGCGCCAGCTCGCCGCCCCGTTCCTCCAGGACGTGTACAAGGCCACGGCTGCGACCGTGCACTTCGCCGTGCGAGAGGAGACGAAGGCGCTCTATCTGGACAGGATCTCGGGCAATGACTCGATCCCGGTCGTCAGCCGCGTCGGCGGTCGCCTGCCTCTTCACACGACCGGAGTCGGCAAGGTACTGCTCGCCTACGCCCCCGAGGACGTCCAGTCGTACGTGCTGAGCCACCTCACCCGGATGACCCGGTACTCGATCACCGATCCCCGGGTCCTCGAGGAAGAGCTGCGGGCGGTGCGACGAGACGGCTACGCGCACACGAAAGAGGAGATGTCGCTGGGTGCGTGCTCCCTCGCGGTGCCGGTTCGCAACGGCTGTGGCGAGGTCATCGCCGCGCTCGGGCTCATCGTCGCGAGCCTCGACCCCGAGCGCACCCGGCTCGTCGCCGCTCTCGAGGTCGCGGCCAACGGCATCCGGCGCAGCATCGGAGAGCGGCATTTCACTCAGTAGGAAGGCGAAGTGGACGCAGCACCCGAGGTGGCGGTTTAGTGACGCGTGTGCAGACGGTCGAGACCGAAGTTGCGATCATCGGAGCCGGGCCGGCGGGGCTGCTCCTCTCGCACCTTCTCGCGCACGACGGGGTCGAGTCGGTGGTCGTCGAGCACCGCAGCCGATCGCATGTGGAGTCCCGCATCCGCGCAGGCATCCTCGAGAGCGCGGTGGTCGAGCTCCTCGACAAGGCAGGGCTCGGGTCCCGGCTCGCCGAGGAGGGTCAGCCCCACCGCGGGATCTACCTGCAATGGCCGGGCCACCGCCACCACGTGGACTTCGTCGAGCTCGTCGGACGCGGCGTCCACCTCTACGGCCAGAGCGAGCTCCAGCTCGATCTCGGGCGAGCGAGGGACGCCGAGGGGCAGGCGTGCTACTACGCGGTCTCGGGCACCGCGCTGCACGACGTCGAGACGGACCTCCCTTCGGTGTCCTTCGCCGACGCAGAGGGAAGGCCCGTGCGTCTCGAGGCGAGGGCGATCGCGGGCTGCGACGGCAAGCACGGCCCCAGCCGTCAGTCGATCCCCGCCTCGGTGCGCTCGACCTTCGAGCTGGGTTACCCCTTCGCCTGGCTCGGCATCCTCGCCGCGGTGCCCCCCTCCACCGACGAGCTGATCTACGCCTGGCACCCGGAGGGCTTCGCGCTCCACTCGATGCGATCGGCCACCGTGAGCCGCCTGTACCTGCAGGTGCCGGTGGGCACCGATGTCGCCGAGTGGTCCGACGAGCAGATCTGGGACGCGCTCGCCACCCGGCTCGGCGAGGGGCAGACAGGCTGGGAGCTCGAGCGCGGTCCGATCTTCGACAAGGCGGTCCTGCCGTTCCAGAGCTTCGTGATGGCCCCGATGCGCCATGGGCGGCTGTTCATCGCGGGGGACGCTGCGCACACCGTGCCCCCTACGGGTGCCAAGGGGCTGAACCTCGCCTTCGCCGACGTGGCGCTCCTCGCGCCGGCCCTCGTCTCGCTGCTGCGGGACGGGGACCCACGCCTCGCCGACGCCTACTCGGACAGCGCGCTGCGCCGCGTCTGGCGGTCGACCTACTTCTCGTGGTGGATGACCACGACCCTGCACACGACCGGCGACCCCTTCGTCTCCGAGCTCCAGCGCACGCAGCTCGAGATGACCGTGTCCTCCAGGGCGCGCGCGACCGCCCTGGCCGAGAGCTACGCGGGCCTGCCCATCGGCGCGTAGGCCGGACGACGGCAAGCTCCAGACGCAGTGCCACGCGAGCTCACGGCCGAGGAGCTGCTGCGCCTGCCTCAGACGGTGACGATCCCGAGCGGCGAGGTGAGAGCTCTGGCCCAGACGACACGAGCCGGCTAGTGCCCGTCGTCGAAGAGGTCCGGCGGGAGCGCCGTCGGCCGGGTCCCCTCGTGGACCTCGTACCCGGACCACCAGCGTGCGGCGTCGTGGGGGGTCGGCAGGCCCAGGTCCTTGCGTTCGCTGAGCGCGTCGCGCACGATCCGCTTGGAGCGGGAGAGCGCAGCGAGGTCGCCGGACGTCGCGCCTCCGCGCGACCACATCTCCTCTTCGAGGTGCCACGCTTGGGTGCGCGCGACGACGATCGCGTCGGTCGCCTCGGCGGCGCGTCGCCGGGTCGCGGCGCCGACGTCCGCGCACACGTCCGCCGCTCGCATCCAGCCGTAGTCCATGTTCACGAGCATGAGCCCGCGTGCGACGTCGAAGGGCCCGACCACGTCGACCAGCGGGTCGATGACGGTGAGCTCGGTCCCGGCGGGGAGGCTCGGTGAGAGGCTCGAGCGCTGCCGCTCGGCGAACGAGATGGCACCCACCGCGCGCAGGAACACGGCTGGCGCGCTCGCATGCGCGTAGTCGTGGTCGTCCGGCGGGGGGTCGAGCGGCACCGCGAGGATCGCGAAGATGCGCGTCGCCCCCAGCGCGGAGGCGGCGGCCACCGGGACGTTCTCCACGACGCCGCCGTCCACGTAGGCGTCGCCGGCGAGCGGGCGCGCGGGGAAGAGCATCGGCACGCTCGCGGAGGCGACGACCCCGTCGATGAGGTCGATCGGCCCGCCCGCTGCGCCCGGCACCGGCGTGACGGCGTCCGCGCCCACGATCGTCCCGTCCTCGGTCACGTAGCGCAGCGTCCCGGCCCCGAGCGCCACCACCGCGAGGCGGAGGTCGAGCCCCGGCCGGGCGATGAGCGCCGGGTCGACAGGGGCGATCCCGCGCCCGCCGTGGCGGAGATGCTCCGCGAGGGGGTCCAGCGTGAGCAGGGACCCGGTGCGACCTCGCATCTGGCGCCGCGCACGTCCGAGGCTCGGGAGCGCGCGGACGACCTGAGCGGCCTGGACGACCAGGCGGAGCAGCGGCCGCCTCTGCGGGCCGGCGCCCTCGGACGGCGCGTCCGCGCGACCGGGCACGGGAGCGCCACCGGGCACAGGAGGGCGGGTGCGCTCGACGACCCAGTGGTTGATCGCGCGGCCGAAGAGCGTGCCGTCGAGCTCTGCGACCCAAGGCTGCTTGCCGAAGAGCAGGTCCGCCCGGGTCATGGCCAGGAGGTCCTCGTGCAGCTCGCGTGAGCGCGCGACGAGCTCCTCGTGGGTGCGCGCCTGAGCGAGCACCGCGGCGCACACCGCCCCTGCGGAGGTGGCGGTGATGACGTCGGGGACCACGCCCTCCTCCTCCACGAGGTAGGAGATGGCCCCGGCCTCGAAGGCGCCTTTCGTGCCACCGCCCGCGAGCACGAAGGCGGTCTTGCCGTGGGGCTCCACGAGGGCCATTCTTCCCCGGAAGCTCCGGTTTCGCGCCCCGGAACCTCGGGCTTCGCGAGGGCTTCGCGCAGTCCGATCTCCCGATCCGTGCGCCCGGGCGCGGCGACGTCGTCACGCGGCCGCCACCCGCTGCATTTGTCGCGCGCTGCGCTCACCTGTCGCGGGCTCGGTCAGCCTCCGGCGACCGCGCTGACCACCTCGACGTTCGCGCCCTCGGTCACGACGACCTCCTCCCACAGGGAGCGCGGCACGACCTCCCGGTCGACGGCGACGGCGACGCCTCGGCTCCCTCGACCCAGCTCGGCGACGAGCGCCGCGACCGTCGTGCCGGGCGGGACCGTCCGGCGCACCCCGTTCACCGTCACGCTCACCGCCGTGCTCACCGTCGCGTCCGCGTCGTCGGCCCCGTTCACCGTCACGTTCACCGCCGTGCTCACCGTCGCGTCCATGTCGCCCGCCCCGTTCAGCGTCGTGTCCGCGCTCGCGTCCACCGTCACGCTCGCCTTCAGGACGGGCGCTCGCTCCGTGCGGCCTCCACGTGCCGGTCGGCGCGGAACGCAGCGAGCGGCGCCGGGATCTCGCCGCCCGTCAGGTGCTCGGCGATGGCCTCGGCGGTGATGGGCGCGAGCAGGAAGCCGTTGCGGTAGTGGCCGGTCGCGACGACGAGGCGCGCGACGCTCGTCGGGCCGACGAAGGGCGCGTTGTCCGGGGAGCCCGGCCGGAGCCCTGCGATGCACTCGAGGAGCTCCCACTCGTCCACCGCGGGGAGGAGGAGGCGCGCGTCGTCGAGGAGCGAATGGACCGCTCCCGCCTGCACCCTCGTGTCGTAGCCGCGCTCCTCCGAGGTCGCGCCGATCACGACCGTGCCGTCGGCGCGCGAGACGAGGTAGCAGTGACGCCCGTGGACGAGCCCACGCACCGTGTGCGGGAACGCCTCTCGGCCGGCTTCTGCGCGAAGGCGCAGGGTGTGGCCCTTCACCGGGCGCACCGGCGGCACCACGCCCTC
>JAJYYT010000093.1 GCA_021800645.1 Actinomycetes bacterium | reverse complement strand
CGCCGGCTCCGCCCCGGTGACCGTGGATCTCCTCGAGCGCTTCCAGGAGGTGTTCGGCGCCCCGATCGCCGAAGGCTACGGACTGACCGAGGGGGGACCCGACGTCCTCATCACGCCGCGCTGGGGGATCAACAAGCTCGGCTCGGTCGGGATCCCGATCCCCGGCTGCGAGGTGCAGCTGCGCGGGCTCGACGGCGAGACCGAGGTGCCGGTCGGCGAGGTCGGTGAGCTCTGGGTGAAGAACCCCGGCGTCACCCCCGGGTACTACGGGCTCCCGGAGGTGACCGCGGAACGGATCCGCGACGGATGGCTCGCGACCCGGGACCTCATGCGCCGCGACGCCGACGGCTACTACTACTTCGTGGGCCGTGCCGACGACCTCATCAACGTCGGGGGCGAGAACGTCTACCCGAAGGAGGTCGAGCAGCTCCTCCTGCGCCACCCAAAGGTGCGCGACGTCGCGGTCGTGGGCGCACCGCACCCGGTCAAGGGTGCGGTGCCGATCGCCTTCGTCGTGCTGCGCGCTCCCGGCGCGGCGAGCGCCGAGGAGCTCACCGCCTTCTTCCACTCCATCGGCCCGCACTACGCCTACCCTCGGGTGATCGAGCTCGTCACAGAGCTCCCGCTGACCGGCGCAGGCAAGCTCGACCGTCCGACGCTCGAGGAGCGAGCGGCGAAGCTCGCAGAGGAGCGGCCATGAGCCGCATGCGCGCTGCGCTGGTGACCGCCCACGGCGGCCCGGAGAACCTCTCCTACGACTGGGCCGACGTCCCCGAGCCCCGAGCCGGGTGGCTCCGAGTCCGTGTGCTGGCCTGCGCGCTCAACATGCTCGACGTCTTCGTGCGCCGCGGCATGCCCGGCGTCCACATCGACCTGCCTCATGTCCCCGGCGGAGACGTCGTCGGCGTCGTCGACGCGCTCGGAGAGGGTGCCAGCGCGCCGCCTCTCGGGACCGTCGTCCTCTTGGACCCCTCGGTCAACCGCAAGGCGCTCGGAGAAGATCTCTGGGGAGGCCTCGCCGAGTTCACCGTCGCGCCCGCGCAGAACGCGATCCCGCTCCCTGCCGACGGCGAGGCGGCGGCCGTCCGCTACGCGGCCCTCCCGATCGCCTACGGCACCGCGAGGCGCATGCTCTTCCAACGAGCCGCGCTCGCGGCGAACGAGACGGTGGTCGTGCTGGGCGCTGCGGGCGGCGTGGGCGTCGGCTGCATCCAGCTCGCGAAGGCGGCGGGGGCGCGGGTCATCGCCTGCTCGTCGTCGAAGGACAAGCTCGCGAAGCTCGGCGAGCTCGGCGCAGACGAGCTCGTCGACACCTCCGGTGGCGACTTCGGCTCGCAGGTGTGGGCGCTCACTGCCAAGGTCGGCGCGGACGTCGTGGTGGACTACCTCGGAAGGGACACCTGGCCGCAATCCGTACGCGCGCTGCGGCGGGGCGGCCGGCTCGTGACCTGCGGCGCGAGCAGCGGCTTCCTCGTCGAGACCGACCTGCGCTACGTGTGGACCAGAGAGCTCTCGATCCTCGGGTCGGACGGGTGGACCCGTGAGGACCTGGAGGAGCTCGTCCGCCAGGTGCACGCCGGCACCCTCGAGCCGGTGGTCCACGCCGTCTACCCCCTCTCCCAGGTCCGCGAGGCGTTGGCAGACGTGGAGGAGCGCCGTGCGATCGGCAAGGTGGTGGTGATCCCCGATGCGCGCTGAGGAGCTCCAGCACCTCCTCGACACCTCGGCGGTCCATCGGACCCTCGAGCTCCGGGCGCGTGCTGCCGAGGAGGGCGTGGTCCTCGACGCGACGCCGAGCGACGAGCACTCCATCGGCGGCGGCGTCGTGCACGGCGGCGTCGTCGCCACCATGCTCGACACCGCGGCGAGCTTCGCGCTGATCGAGGAGACCGGGACGGACTGGAGCACGATCGACCTGCGAGTCGACTACCTGCGCCCGGTGCCGATCGCCCGCCTCGAGGTCCGCGGTCGGGTCACCCAGGTGGGCAGCCGGTTCGGTCGCGCGAGGGCCGAGCTCGCCGACCCCCGCACCGGCAAGCTGCTGGCCGAGGCGGTCGGCACCTTCGCCAGGAACCGCTGAAGCCCCGCGTGCACGCGACCGTCGACCACCTTCTCTACGGGTGCTCGGAGCTCGAGCTCGGCACCGACGAGATCGAGCGGCTCACCGGGGTGCGCCCCCGCTACGGCGGCCAGCACCTCGGCCTCGGCACCCACAACGCGCTCCTCTCGCTCGGCGAGAGGACCTACCTCGAGGTGATCGCCCCGGATCCCTCCCAGCTCGACGCCTCACCGCCTCCCTACGGCATCGCCTCGTTGCGCGCGCCCGCCCTTCGGGCATGGGCGGCGGCGCCCGACCGGATCGAGGCCGCGGTGCGCGACGCGCGTGCCGCCGGGGCCGCATACATGGAGGTCACCACCCACACCCGGCGCGCCCCCGGCGGCGAGGAGGTGCGCTGGCGGATGTCGACGCTTCCCGACGAAGGAGACAGGCTTGCGATCCTTCCGTTCCTCATCGACTGGGGCGCGACCATCCACCCCGCCGAACGCGCCCCGAAGGGCGTCCGCCTCGTGCGGTTCCACGTCTTGTCGCCCGAGCCTGCGCTGCTCCAGCGCACGCTCGGCGCGATCGGCGCCGACGTCGCGGTCTTGGCTTCCGAGACGCCGGGCCTCGAGGCCCTCCTCGTCGGCCCCTCCGGACGCGAGGCGCTCCTCAGGTCCTGACGTGCCGGCAGAGGCACTGGCCGACTGCGGGCCTCACGACGCGTGCTTTTGAAGAAGAGCGCGTCAGTGGAAGAGAATGCAGGGGAACAGGGAAGGAGAACGAAGGACATGTCCGCTCCGAAGCATGCGGCACACCGCGTCGGCTGCGCGCTCGCAGCAGCGGCGATCGCGGCGATCGGCTGCGTCGTGACCGGCCCCACCCAGAGCGGGGCCGCGACGACACACACAGTCGTCACGTGGGCAGAGCCGCCGCAGACCACCCCGAACTACATCCTGCCGTTCTACGGCGGCGCAGTGGACACGATCATGAACCTCTACGACTTCCAGAGCCTCATGTTCCGTCCGCTGTACTACTTCGGCGGCAAGACACTGACCGAGAAGCTGAACCCGACACTGTCGCTCGCCCAGCCGCCCGTCTACTCCGACCACGACACGCGCGTGACCGTGAGGCTGAAGAGCTACCGCTGGTCGGACGGCGCCAAGCTCGACGCCGAGAACGTCCTCTTCTGGTTCAACATGCTGCACGCCGAGAAGACAGGCTATGGGAACTACGTCCCGGGCGGACTTTCGATCCCGACAACGATCAAATCGATCACAGTGAAGACACCCTCGACCCTCGTCTTCACGCTGACCCGGCAGGTCAACCCGAACTGGTTCACCAACGACCAGCTGTGGGAGCCGGTGCCGATGCCGCTCGCCTGGACAAAGACCTCCACGTCGGCCCGGGCGGGATCGGGTGGCTGCGCCGCGGCGCCGTTCGGCACCGCCGACGCGAAGTGCGCCGCGGTCTACAGCTTCCTCTCCAAGCAGGCCGGGTTCGACCCGACAAAGCCCTCCGCGACGAACGACGCCTTGCCGACCTACGCCACGAACCCCCTGTGGCAGGTGGTCGACGGCCCCTTCCACCTCACGTCGTTCACGCCGACAGGCGACGTGACGATGGAGCCGAACCGGTCCTACTCGGGACCGAACAAGCCCACGTTCAAGAAGTTCGTGGAGAAGCCCTTCACGACAAGCGAAGCAGAGTTCAACGCGTTGGCCACCGGGCAGATCGACGTGGGCTACCTGCCGGCCGAGGACGTCACCTCTCCCACCAGCACACCGCTCGTAGGAGGGAAGAACAACCCGCGGATCGCGGCGACATTCGACATCGTCCCGCTGAACGGCTTTCGGATCAGCTTCATCCCCTACAACTTCAAATCGACCGGGGACGGGGGTGAGGCCGGCAAGATCTTCTCCGAGCTGTACTTCCGCCAGGCGATGCAACGCCTCGTCGATCAGCCGCTCTACGTGAGAACGGTCGCCAAGGGCTACGCGGTGCCCGACTACGGGCCGGTCCCGATCCTGCCGCCGAACCCCTACGCGAGCAAGCTGGAGAAGTCGAACCCCTACCCCTACAGCCCGGCGAAGGCCGTCGAGCTCCTGCGCTCCCACGGCTGGAAGGTCGTCCCCGGCGGCATCGACACGTGCGTCAAGCCCGGCACCGGCTCCCACCACTGCGGCGCGGGCATCAAGAAGAGGACCAAGCTTGCGCTCGACGTCGTCTACGCCGGGGGCACACCGGAGCTCAAGGCCGTCATGGACGCAGAGCAAGCCAGCTGGTCGACGGCGGGCATCCACGTGTCGCTCAGCTCCGAGACCGTCGACTCGGTTCTCGGGACGGCCACGCCGTGCCCGAAGGGATGCTCCTGGGAGATGGCCAACTGGGGCAACGGCTACGTCGACACAGGGTACCCAACCGAGCCGGTTCTCTTCTCTTCCGGAGCGTTCACGAACTTCGGGAGCTACTCGTCGCCGACCGCCGACAGGCTGATCAGGCAGACCCAGCTGTCCAACGTGAAGCTCACAACCTCCGAGAACTACCTTGCAAAGCAGCTCCCCGTGATGTGGCAGCCGAACTTCGCGACCTCGATCACCGAGATCCACAAGGGGCTGAAGGGCGTCACGCCGCAGAACCCGATCGGCACCATCACACCTGCGAGCTGGCACTGGTCGTAGGCTCGTAGGCGCCCGACGAGCTCCGCGGCCGGGGCCTCCCAGCTGGCCGGCCGCGGCCTCTCAGCTGGCCGGCCGCGGCGGGGCCGGGGGGCCGCCTCGACGTCTCGGGCTCCCCTGGGTACGATCGGACCGGCCGCCCGCAGCGGTCTGCGGTTCCGCCTCGCGGTGGAGCGCGCCACTCGAAGGAGGAACGATGGTCGGCGAGAAGGTGATGCACTTCCAGAGGAAGGGCACGGATCTTGCGCAGCTCCAGCAGAAGCTCTCCTCGTACCTCGAGTCCGACGGCTTCACCGTGCAGGCGTCCGCGCCGAGCGCTCAGGGCACGGTGCTCCAAGCGAAGAAGGGCGGGTTCCTGCGAGGCGTGGTGGACGCCGACCGTGCACTGTCGATCCTCTTGTCGGGCACGCCCGACGACTTCACCGTGCGGATCGGGATCGGCAAGTGGCTCGAGCACCTCGGGGTGATGGCGCTCGAGACGCTGCTCATCTCGGATCTCTTTCTCGTCGTGGACGTCGCGGAGACCGCTTGGAACTTCGAGATCGAGGACAAGCTCGCGAAGCAGGTCGAGTCGCTCGTGGGGTGAGCACAGTGCGCGCAGCCGCGCGACGACCGCCCCGAGATCCCGGAGCTCACGCGTGCATCGTCCCACGCGCCGGCGGGCGCGCGGGTCCCAGCGCCGCTGACGAGGCGGCCTCCATGTGGCGATCCAGCTGCCCGGAGAGCTCCTTCGGCATCGGGGTCCCCGGCGCCCGGACCAACGCCTCGCGCAGGAGCCCGCGGCGCCGGAGCGCCTCCTTGCGGATGCCGAGGCCGATGCCCGGCTGCTGCTCGAAGCAGACGAGCGGCAGGTACGGCAGCAGCGCCGCCCGCGCTGGCGCGAAGCCCCCTTCGCCGTAGGCGGCGACGCAGTCACGCAGCCCCTCGGGGAACGAGAACCCGGTCATCGCACCCGCGGCCCCGGCGGCCAGCTCGTCGAGCAGCCCGACGCCGCCCAGACCGCCGAAGACCGGAACTTCGCGCAGCGCCATCGCCAGGTGCCCCACGGCGAGCGCCGTCGGCGGGGACTCGGCCTTCACCCCGGCGACCCACGGCTCCCCTTTCAGCGCGTCGGCAAGGACTCGGGGGCCGACCGTGACGCCGCTGGCCTGCGGATAGTCCTGGACCACGACGGCCAGACCGGTGGCTTCGTGGAGGCGGCGGAAGTGCGTGCGAAGGCACCGCGCGTCGGCACAGCCCACCTGAGCCATCATCGCCACCACGCGGCCTTCGGCCGCAGCTGCGAGCGTGGCTGCCTCTTCGACGGCCGGTGCGGTCGCAAGCGCCGTGATCCCCACCACGAGAGGGAGCGCAGAGCTGTTCGCGACCACCTGGAGCACCCTGCGACGCTCGGCCATCGAGAGCCGCGCCGACTCGCCGAACACCCCGAGCACGGTGAGGCCGGCGACGCCGACGCGCTCGTAGAAGGACGCCAGCGTGACCAGGCTCTCCTCGTCGAGCTCGTCGTCTGGGCCCCTGAACGGGGTCGGCACGACGCTCCACACCCCGGGCTCGAGCGTCACCGACCGAACCGCGCTCATCCGAGGGCCCCCGCCGCCCGCAGCCGCTCGAGGTCGCCCGGGGAGTAGCCGAGCGACTCCAGCACCTCTTCGGTGTGCTCGCCGAGCATGGGGGGAGGGGCAAAGACCCGGGCAGGCGTGCGCGCCATGTGGATCGGCGCGCTCAGGCAGCGCACTGTGCCCGCGACCGGGTGGCGCATCACGGTCACCATTCCATTGGCACGGGTGTGCTCGTGCGCGAGCGCCTCTGCGAGCGTAAGGACCGGGGCGCACAGAACGTCCTGGGCTTCGAGCCTCTCCACCCAGTATGCGCTGGACTCGCTCTCCAACCGGGTCGCGAAGAGCGCCTGCAGCTCGGCGCGGTGGGCCACCTGCGCCTCGTGGGTGCAGAACCGTTCGTCGAGCGACAGGTCCGGGATCCCGAGCGCCTGGCAGATGTCCCTGAGCGGGTTCTCCTTGAAGGCGCCGACGATGCACACGGCGCCGTCTCGCGTCGGGAAGACGCCGCACAGCGGCATCCTCGCCCAGTTCACCTCCCATCCGCGGTTCATCTGCATGCACGCCTCCTGCATCTGGAGGTGGAGCATCGAGTCGAACATGGACACGTCGACGCGCTGGCCCTCGCCGTCCCGCTCCCGGGCGAGCAGGGCCAGCAGCACCCCTTGGACGAGGTGCATCCCGGTCGTGTAGTCACAGAACGTCGTCGGGTAGACGCTGAGCGGCAGGTCGTCGCTCTGGCGCCGCCACATGAGGCCCGTGTAGGCCTGCGCGAGGACATCCTGGCCGCCTTTGTGCCGGAGCGGCCCGCGCTCGCCGAACCCGGTGCCCGAGACCCAGATGATCCTGGGGTTGAACGCGCGCACCGCCTCGTAGCCGAAGCCGAGACGGTCCATCACACCCTGGCGGAAGTTGCTCACCACGACATCCGCGCAGACGAGCAGGCGGCGCAGGACCTCCTTGCCGTCCTCGCTGCGGACGTCGACCGTGACGCTCTTCTTGTTGCGATTGATCGACAGGAACACCGGGTTGTCCAGCCCGTCGGGGTCCGGGATGGAGGTCCTGCTCAGGTCTCCGGCGCCCGGCCGCTCGACCTTGATCACCGTCGCGCCGAAATCACCGAGGATCTGCGTGCAACACGGGCCCATGTAGACCTGGGTCAGGTCCACGACGGTGACCCCGACCAACGGTCCTGGCGCGAAGGAGGCCGCGCCATCCGCGGGCTCCGGGCGCGGGTGCGCCTCATCGGGGTGCCCGGCGTCGTCGGTCTGCGAGCCCGAAGAGCGCGCGGTCACGCCAGTGGTCCTGCCACCTCGACGGTGGCGTTCGGCGCGGGGACGTCTCCTGGGTCTGCGCCCTGTTTGCGCATGCCCTCTTGGATCCGGCAAGCAGGCACCTCCCTCACGGGCACGCGCTCTTGGACGCTCAGCGCCGCAGCGATGCCGGCGGCCTGCCCCATCGCCATGCACGGCGGGATCTCCCTCGAGATCCGTTGCGCGTCGGGGGTCGCGGAGTAGTGGCGGCCTG
>JAJYYT010000092.1 GCA_021800645.1 Actinomycetes bacterium | reverse complement strand
GCCTGCCAAGACCTCGATGGCCGCCGGAAGGACGCTGCGGTGGTCGATTCGCATCTCGCCTTCTCGCTGCCTGTCCGTGATCGCTGCCTGTCCGTGATCGCTGCCTGTCCGTGAACAGTGGGGTCCGTGATCGGGTCGAGCTCCGAGCTCGACCAGCGGCCCTGCACCTTGCTGGCCCGAAAGAGGACCTTTCCTCTGCTGAAGACTAGAACATCTCGTCATCTTCGGCCAGCCGGAACATCTCGGAGGTGCCGGACCAGCCGGTTCTCGACGCTCGATCAGCGCTCGGGCAGGTCAGGTAGCCCCTCCCAGAGGTCCGGGAGCTGTCGAGCCAGACGCCTCAGCTCTTCCACGTGCAGCGCAGACAACGCGGCCAACCGCTCCTCGCCGCTCGGCGTGAGGCGTAGTCGGACCACGCGATGGTCCTCGGCGTCTCTCACTCGCCGCAGCAAGCCGGCAGCCTCAGCCCGATCCACGAGACCTACGACGCTGTGATGACGCAAAAGCAGGGAGTCGGCGATATCGCTGATCCTGGGTCCCTCAGGGTCCTCGTGCCCTCGCACCGCCAGCAGCAGCTGGTGCTGAGCCGGGGTCAGTCCTGCCGCTCTCGCCTGGGCCTCGCTCCAGTGCTGGAATCGCCGCAGCCCGGTGCGGAGCGCGAGGAGCCGGTGGTAGACGTCGTCCGGCAGCGCCCGCGCCGACATCGACGAGCTGCTCGTCGGGCCACCACCATCGCCTTGTCGAAGCCTGCTCGGCACGCGGTGCACCTCCCCTCGTCTCGTCGTGGATACTATCGTCTTACGATGTATATGCGCGACATGGCCGCTGGGCCGGGCTGCTGCGTGAGCCTGGGGTCGACCCGCCGGCGGCTGGCCATCCTGGCCGGTGCGAGACTGGGTTCGGCGGCGTAGGCGGGATCGCCGCCGACATCGTGGTGCGCTTGGTCGGCCTGATCAGCCACCCCGCCTTCTTGCACCGCTTCGGTTGGCAGGCCGAACCTGCGTCACTACCACCCCTCCCCGCTGCTGGTGGCGGTGGCGGTGGGCGGAGCGATGGCGCTGGTCTGCCTGGCCCGGTGGAGCCCGATCGTCGGAGGCCAAGGCATTCCCGAGTCGCTCGAGGTCTCCTGTTGCGCGGTACCCGGGTCCAGCCTCGCGCCGCGCTCGCCGAGCCGCTGTCGGCGCCCGTCGCCGTGGCACTGGCGGGCCGTTCGAGGCGGAAGGACCCATCATCGTGACCGAGGCCTCGGTCGGCTCGCTGGTCGGCCAGCTCCTCCCGGCGAGTCCCCGCCGAGCCCGTCGCCGAGCTGGCGCTCGACGACCGGGTCATGGCCGACAAGCTGTGCCGACGTCGACACCCAGACCGACCCGCTGCGCGCGCGTCGCCGGTTCGGTCATGAAACCTATCGGCAGGACACCCGCGGCCAGGAGAACGCCGACGGGGGGCGGCACCGATGATCGACCGATGGGCGTACCGCTCCGAAGGCCTGTTCCTGCTGCTCGAGCCGGGCGCTACGGCCGTCGTGGTCACCGGCGACGGCACGGTGGTCGCGACCCTCCCGGGGCCCAGATCGATACCGAGCGCTGCCGCATCGACGAAGAGCAAGTCCAGGCCCCGACTCTCGGACCGTTGGCAGCGCGACTCGCTCGTCGGCGGACCGACGCGAGAAGCGATCTCACGGGCATCATCCCCGAGGACACGATGCGCGGACACCGAGCCCGAGGACCTCGTGCCCGAGAACCTCGTGCGCCCAGGCACCGTGCCTGCTGCTTCTGCCCGTGCGAGCCTGCTCCTCGGCTCACGTCCCCAGAGGAGCAGGAGGCGCGAGAGGCGCGAGAGGCGCGAGAGGCGCGAGAGGCGCGCGATCCCGACATCGAGCGCGTGCCGAACGCTCTCGAACCGCCAGCGACCGAGCTCGGACCGACCCCGCACGAGCTTCCCGCTTCGGAGCCCGCCTCTCCAGGTCGAGACGCAGGCGGCCCGCTGGAGCCGTGCGGGTGCTCTCCTCCCCGTCGCCGCTGCCAGGCCGTGCATGCACGCTGCGCGAGTTGACTCACGTCCAGTGCATCGCCTAATGTTGACCTTGTCAGTCATGATTCTACGGGAGGACCGGGATGCACCACCGGGTCGTCATCGTCGGCGGCGGTAGCGCCGGCATCAGCGTCGCGGCACGGCTGAACCGTGCCGGAGAGGACGACATCGCCCTCGTCGACCCTGCCACCTGGCACTACTACCAGCCGCTGTGGACGCTCGTCGGCGCGGGTGTGGTGCCGATCGAGACCAGCCGGCGACGCCAGGCCGGCCTGGTACCCCGGGGCGTCGCCTGGGTACGCGACGCGGCGACGGACCTCGATCCGGACCGGCGAACGGTCGTCACCGCGGGCGGGGCGCGGATCCGCTACGACGTCCTCGTGTGCTGCCCCGGCTTGGAACTTGCCTTCGAGCTCGTGCCTGGGCTCGCCGAGGCGATGGCCGGCCCGGCTGCCACGACCAACTACACGGCTGCGCACGCGCCGAAGACGGCCGAGCTCGTTCGCCGCTTCCGGGGTGGCCGGGCGTTGTTCTGCGCGCCGGGTTCGCCGATCAAGTGCCCTGGCGCTCCCCAGAAAGCCGCCTACATGGCCTGCGACCACTGGCAGCGACGGGGGGTCCTCGACGACGCGGAGGTGACCTACGCGACGGGGGCAGGGGGGATCTTCGGCGTGCCGGAGTTCGCACGGGTGCTCGAGGATGTGGTCGAGCGCTACGGGATCGCAACCCGCTTCTCGTCCGAGCTCGTCGAGGTCGACCCGGACCGCCGCACCGCCAGCTTCGAGACGGCCGGTCCGACGGGCAAGGTGCGCACGAGCCTCGACTACGACCTGCTCTGGGCTGCCCCGCCCCAGCGCGCCCCGGGGTTCGTGCGGGGGAGTCCCCTGGGGTCGGCCGGTGAGTACGGCTGGGTACCCGTCGACCCCCACACCTTGCAACATGTCAGCTATCCCGAGGTCTTCGCCCTGGGCGACGTCTGCGACGCTCCCACCTCCAAGACCGGCGCCGCGGTCCGCCGGCAGGCCCCGGTGGTCACTCGGAACGTCCTTGCCGCGCTCTCCGGACGCGAGCCGTTGGCCCGCTACGACGGCTACGCGGCGTGCCCGTTCACCACCGCTCGGGGCAAGATGGTTCTCGCCGAGTTCGACTACAGCCTCTCCCCGCATCCGACCCTGCCGTTCATCGACACCCAGCGCGAGCGTTTCGACATGTGGCTGCTCAAGCGCTACGGATTGCCGGCGTTCTACTGGAACCTCATGCTGCGCGGCCTGGGTTGAACCGGTGCCGTCCGGCCCGTCCTCGCGGGCTCGTGATCGCGACCCGGCCGCACGCGGTCCGATGCACCTTCGGGCTCGCTCGTCCCTGAAGGTGCCGACCCTGACCTGGGCGGGCACCGAGGGCCCATGGACGCATCGGCGAACAAGGCGCTGCGCCACCGCGCGTTCCGCGACCCCGACCAGATCCAGTTCGAGCTGTGACATCCAGTTCGAGCTGCGGTGGTCGAAGCTTCCCGGAACCGCCCATGCAGACGTAGACCCCCAAACGGGCAAGACTGGTGCCAACCGGTCTCGTCCAGCGCCCGAGCCCTCTCGGCGTCGCCGAGACGGCGCCGCGGCTCATCGATGCCCCAGTGGCGGGCGGCATCACAGCCCTCGCCACGATCGACCATGCAGCGGCGCGAGATCCGCAGCCTCGAGATGCCCGGCACCCAGGTGGTGCTCGTCGGCAGCCCCGCGGTCGGCACCCTGGCGATGCAGGCCGCTCCTGATCTCGCCCTGGATCTCCCGACCCGCGTGCTCCTCCGCCGGGCGCCATCGGCCGAGGTCGGCTCGGACGCCGACGGCAACACCGTCGTCTTCGCTCGTCTTCGCGGATCCGATCGTCGTCGCACGCCGCTACAGGCTCACCGGCGAGCAGGTCACCGGCCTCTCGGGCGTCGTCGCCCTCGTCGAGCGCGCTCGCGCCGGCTCGGGGCAGATGACCTTCGAACCGCTGCATCTTGGAGCGTGCACGCGCGCAGTGCCCCGGGGATCTTCGCCGCAGGCGACTCCGACCCCTAAGACCTGAGACCTAGGGACGACCTCGGGATGGTCTGGGACGTGGGGGACGCCATCGACGCGCGGCTCCGAGCGGACTGGCCGATCCACGCCGCTCGTGTGCCGGACCCCGGAACGGACCTCAGCGAGCTCGCCGCGTCGCAGGACGCGCGATGTCGTCGAGCCGAGAACGTCTCAGGTCTCAGCCGACGACCCGGCGTCCGACCCGGCGTCCGAGCCGGCCGAGTAGGCCGACTGCCCGAAGCGACACTCTGCGCGGTGCCCCTCGGCCTCGATCGCGCCACACTCGGGACAGACGAGGTGCGCCCAGCATGCCGGGTCCCCGCCACCTCGTCGCGCTTCGTCAGCAGGTTCCATCAGCGAGCTCTCCTTGGCAGTGCCAGACTGCGACGAGCTCGGCGGTGCCAGACTTCGGTGGAGCAGTGCTGCTGCGCATGGCCGGTCCAGCCCGTTGACGCGGGATCGATGACTTCGCAACTCCTCGGAAGTCGGGACAAGGTCAAGAACGGGAACCTGCCAGCGTGCCTTGTCGGCGGAGGGTGAGACGACACCCTGCTCGGCGCGGGTCCTTCGGGACCAACCTCTCGACATCGAACCCACCCAGACCCTCCGCCAGCCCCTCGACCAGGCCGAGATGCAGTTGGCACACCGTGCCGGGGTCGGACCCCGCCACATCCGCGAAGGGGCAACGTCCCAGTACGAACTCGACCTTCCGACCCCGCTCCACCCGCGCTGGCCTGAAGCCTCTCCGCTCCATCTCGATCTCCAGGAGGCCGACAGGCTCACCGCCACCAGCCAGCTCCGCCGCGCGCCGGTGACCCTCTTGGCGGCCGACCTGGCGAGGCTCGAGATGCCGACGCACCGCGTCGGTGAGCAGGCTTGCCAGCCAGGCATACGCGCCAGGGGTCCCCCACCGCCCGGCCACCTCGGGCGCCAGCCGGTAGAGCAGGCGGGGTCGCCCCGGCCTCGAGCGCTGTTCGACCTCCTCGAGCACGAGCCCGGCTTCCTTCAGCACGGCCAGGTGCTGGCGGACCGCATTGTGGTTGAGTCGGACCAGGTCAGTCAGCTCGGCGACCCCGACCGGACCCCCAGCCTCGGCGATGTAGCGGAACAGCCGGTGACGGGTTGGGTCGCCGAGCGCGCGAGCATACTTTTGTAGGTCGATTTCTGCTGACGCCGTCGCCGTGCCCCTCATGTCCAGATATTCTAGTGTACACCTGAACAACATGAACGCGGGTCGTGCAGGCACCCGCGGTCCTCGGCCAACCGCACCGCCACAGGGGGGGTCTCGTCCGCTAGACGCCTGGTGAGCCGACCGCCTCGCTCCTGACGCGGCAGCGCCGCCTGCAGCGACGCTGACGACGTCGGCCGCGCCACTGAAGCGCGGAGCCGAGAAGCGAGAAGACGGACCTCGTGACACCCGAGAGCGACTCAGGGCGCTGTCGCGGCCGTTTTGTAGCCTCGCAGCGTGATCGTCGTCCACCGCGCCGAGCGCGCCGACCGCCTGGTGGAGGCCCTGGCGGACCTCCTCGCGTGCGCGCCGGCTGATCCGATGACCGAAGAGATCGTCGCGGTGCCGACCCGCGGAGTGGAGCGCTGGGTGGCGCAGCGCCTGTCCCACAGGCTGGGCGCCACGGGTGCCGGCGGGGGGGTGTGCGCGAACGTCGCGTTCCCCTTCCCCGGCTCGATGGTCGAACAGGCCACCGCGATCGCCTGCGGGTTCGACCCCGAGCTCGACCCGTGGCCTCCGGACCGCTCGGTGTGGCCGCTCCTCGAATTGGTCGACGACAGCCTGACAGCCCCGTGGCTGGAGCCGCTCGTGGCGCACCTGAAGGCCGGCTCCCCAGAGCACCCCGAGGGGACCGTCACGATCCGGCGGTTCGCGGTGGTTCGCCACCTGGCCGACCTGTACGACCGCTACGCCGTCCACCGCCCCGACATGGTCCAGCGCTGGGCCGAAGGATTGGAGCGCTCGAGGAGCACCAGAAGCGTGACGAGCTCGAACGGGCCAGGTGGGGGCCGGGATGACCACTGGCAGGCTCGGCTCTGGCGCCGGCTTCGGCGCCGGATCGGCATCCCCAGCCCCGCAGAGCGTCTCGCGACGGCCGTGACGAGGCTGGAGGCCGAGCCGCATCTGCTCGACTTGCCCCCCCGGCTGTCGCTGTTCGGCCTGACCAGGCTTCCCGCCAGCCATCTGCGGGTGCTCGAGGCCATCGGACGGAACCGGGACGTGCACCTCTTCTTGCTTCACCCCTCTGGAGTGCTCTGGGAGGCCATCGAGGCTGCCGCAGCGCGTGCCCGGGCGCGACCTTCGTCCAAGCGCAGCGATGACTCGACGGTCGTCATCGCGGCCAACCCGCTGCTCCGCTCGTGGGGCCGAGACGCCAGGGAGATGCAGCTCGTCCTCCGCTCGCGAGGCGTCGAAGGCGGCGAGCACCTCCCGATGCCCGAGCCGCCTCCCGACGGCCGCTGCCTTCTGCGTCTACTCCAAGCCGATGTCCGCGCGAACCGGGCGCCTGGCGAGGCGCGGAGGAACCACGAAGGCGACCCGCGCCCAGCGCTCGATCCCGCCGACGACAGCCTCAGGGTGCACGCCTGCCACGGCCAGCTCCGCCAAGTGGAGGTGATGCGGGACGCGATCCTCCACCTGCTGGCCGACGACCCCTCGCTGGAGCCCAGCGACGTCCTCGTCATGTGCCCCGACATCGAATCGTTCGCTCCTCTCGTCCGCGCGGTGTTCGGCTCGGGAGATCTGCGGGACGCCGACGACCGACAGGGTGAGCCGCGGCAACGGGAGCCTGGCCCCCCGCAGCTCCGCGTCCGGCTCGCCGACCGGTCGTTGCGCCAGACCAACCCCGTCCTCGCGCTCGCCGCGCAGCTTCTCGAGCTGGCTGCGGGGCGCGTCACGGCCTCCGAGGTGCTCGACCTGGCAGGCCGCGAGCCCGTGGCCCGCCGCTTCGGCTTCGGCGACGACGAGCTCGGCAGGCTCGAGCGCTGGGTGGTGGAGTGCGGCATCCGCTGGGGGCTCGACGAGGCCCACCGTGTCCCGTGGGGTCTCGACCAGGTCGGCGACGGCACGTGGCAGGCCGGGCTCAACCGCCTCCTGCTCGGCGTCGCGATGACCGAAGAGGGCCAGCGGCTGGTCGCCGGGATCCTCCCCCTCGACGACGTGCCGAGCAGCGAGGTGGACCTTGCAGGGCGGTTCGTAGAATTCGTCGAGCGCTTGCAGGCGGCGATCGACCGGCTGCGGGGCCCCCACACCGTCGGGGACTGGGCGAAGGCGATCGCCGAGGCCGTCGAGAGCCTCTCTCTGCCCCCGCCTCGGGAGCCCTGGCAGCGCGAGCAGCTCCGCCGCCTCCTCGACGACGTGGTCGGGACGGCTATGCGTGCGGCCGACCGCCTTCAGGTCGCTGCGGACACCCCACGGGCGCTGCTCGACCTGGCCGAGGTACGTGCGCTCCTCGACGGCCGCCTTCGCGGCCGTCCGACCCGAGCGAGCTTCCGCACCGGTGACCTCACGTTCTGCACGCTCGTGCCGATGCGGTCGGTTCCGCACCGCGTGGTCGGGCTGCTCGGTCTCGACGAGGACGCATTCCCGCGCCACCCCGCCCACGACGGGGACGACCTCCTTCTCGCCGAACCCCACGTCGGCGACTGGGACCCCCGCTCGGAGGACCGCCAGCTGCTGCTCGACGCGCTACTCGCCGCGACCGAGC
>JAJYYT010000091.1 GCA_021800645.1 Actinomycetes bacterium | reverse complement strand
AGCGTGTCGTGCGAGGAGGAAGTCCCGTCGATAGCCTCGACCAGACCCGGGAACAGCAGACCCTCGTGAACCTTCTCGATCTCATCGGGGCGGGCGAGATATACGCCCGCGTCCTCATGCGCACCCGGTGCCCGGCCTATTTTGGGTAGCACCTCGCGTCGGACGATATCCCGGAGCGACTCCTCGCGGTGTACCGCCGCCGCAATCTCCTCACGTAGTCGCGTGACGGCTCCTTCCCAGTCAATGCCCGTCGCCCAAGTGTCCACATCGAGCGTGCGCCGAGTCGTTGTCGCTGGTCACCTCGGCTGGTTGACAACCGCCCCCACGAGCCACGGTCCGCCGATGCCTCAGTTGGCCGTCGAACTGCCGCAGTCGACGGGCCAGATGCGCGACTTGGGGCTTGGCGCTTCCGGTCTAAGCGCAAACGAGCTCCTTACAATCGTCTCTCGGGCTCTGTCCTAGTGCGAGCGAAGCGCGCCGGTTGCCATCCTGGTCTCCAAGCCATGCGGGCGAGAAGTCGCTGTCCTAAGCGGAGAGTTCCTCGCGGGTAGTCGACCATGGGAACGTTGGGGGTGGAGCGGCATGCGTAACCTCGGCAAGACTGAACGGATCGTGCTCATCATCGCTCTCGGCGTGAGCTTCGAGGCTTTCGGCTCGTACTTCGTGCCACTGTCAACCGTTCCTTTCAGCTCGTACGCCATCCGAGCCGCGTACGCAGGACCCCCTGGCCCATTGCGAGTCGTTGTGTGGATCGTCCTGGCAACTGCCTGGGCGGCATCCTCCATCGCCATTCTCCGGGCCAGCCCGAAGTAACCGCAGCCCCACCTCGCCCCCAAAGCTGCAGTGTTGCTGAACACGGTGGTCGTCGAGCCCGAGCCGTCCTGCCAGCTCGACGAGTTGGTCGTGCACAGAGGCGAAGTCTTCAGGCCGGCGGCCCGCTAAGACGACCTCCACCCACCAGCTCGCCCGACCGTGAAGTGCAGCGACTGACCCACATTGGAGCTCGAGGAACCGGAGTCTCGAGGCGGTCCTGCGCAGTGCAGTCCTCGTTCGCGCCAGCGCGTTGGTGCTGGTCAACGACTTTTCTCGCGATGAGCCTGGTCGTCGCCCTCAAGGTGCCCACGGGCGTCGCCGTCGCTGGGGACTCCCGCACGACGTTCGCCAGGTCGATCGCCTTCGATGCGGAGCGCAAGGTGTTCCGCGTGCCGTGAGCGCCCATTCTGGTCGGCCTCACTGGAGAGGTACGCAGGGGCCCGTGCCAGGCGGTGTTGGGGCTTCGCGAGGCATTTTCGTCCGGCGCACAGAGCGTCGAAGGCGTCGCGAGCTCGGTGGAGCGGGCGTTCGGCCGCCTGGGCCTCCTTCGGGAGAGCGTCGTCGTCGTCGGATGCACGCCCGACCCGACCGTGTGGTCTGTCTTCGCTCGCGACCATGGGCGATGGAGCGCCGAGGAACAGCTGACGGGCGCCTTCGGCGCGTACTGGGTCGGGACGACGGCAGCGCTCGACCGGCTCGTGAACGGCGTCCCTGCCGCCACCAGCCGCCGCGTCGTCGAATGGGCAGAGCGGGCGGCAGGGCACACGCTCACCCAAGAAGAGTGATCTTCCCTCGAATCGCTGTCTCGCCCACCACAACCACCATGGGAGGCGCTGCCTCTCGACGAGGCGAGCCGCCTGCTCGGCAGCCTCCTCGCCGGCGTGGCGGCATGGCACCGCCTGGTCGACGGCAACGCCGCTCCTGTCGGAGGAGCGATCGAGGTGCAAAGCGTCGACGTCTTCGGGGATGTCAGCGCCTTCCCCCACACCTCTGCGCTCCGGCCCTGATCCCGACGCCAGCGCAGGAGTATGCGGTGCGCCGCGTCGCCCAGTCTCGCCTGCGCCGAGCTCGCCTGCCACCAGCGCTTCCCCCGGTACTCCTCATCCCGGGGCGAGGTGTACCCACCGCGCAGAATTCCACCGCTCCGCGCGGGTCACCCGCCCCGAGAGCCCGGACGCGAAGAAGGGAGGGGACCCGCAGGCCCCCTCCCTTCGAGGAGCGCTCAGCAGCCCCCGGAGGTGCCGCAGAGCGCGCAGGCCCAGCAGGTCCCGGTCCGAATGGTCATCACCGACCCGTCGACCGGGCAGACCGGGGCGTCGCCGTAGGCGGCGCGCCCGTTGCCGTTGGTGCCGGCAGGAGCCGCAGGCGGCGTGTCGGCCGTTACGCTTCCATAGGGAGCGTCGAGCGCCTGGGTCTTCTCGGCGGCCGTCAGGACGCCGAGCTCCCTGCGCTCGTCCTCGTCGAGGTACGTGATCGCCAGGCGGCGGAACACGAAGTCGAGGATCGAGGTCGCGAGCCGCACGTCGGGGTCGTCGGTGACCCCCGCCGGCTCGAAGCGCATCGAGGTGTACTTGGCCACGTAGGTGGCGAGCGGCACCCCGTACTGCAGCCCGAGGCTGACCGCGATCGCACAGCCGTCCATGAGCCCGGCCAGGGTCGAGCCCTGCTTGGACACCTTCATGAACAGCTCGCCGGGCCGGCCGTCGTCGTACTCCCCGACGGTCGCATACCCCTCGCAGTCCCCGATGCGGAACGAGAACGTCCGCGCGCGCCGGTGCCTCGGGAGGCGCTCACGCTCGGGGCGCGGGTGCGCCTCGAGCTCGGAGGAGACGCCCTCTGCGCCCTTCGCCCCGTCGGCCTTCGCGGACAGCGGCTGGTACGCCTTGCAGCCGTCGCGGTAGACGGCGAGGCACTTCACCCCGAGGCGCCAGGCCTCGAGGTAGATGTCGGCGATGTCGGCGACCGACGCGTCTGCCGGGAGGTTCACGGTCTTGGAGACCGCTCCCGAGAGGAACGGCTGGACTGCCGCCACCATCTTCACGTGCCCCATGGGAGGGATCGGGTCGTCCCCGACCGCCGTCTCGAAGACGCGTCGGTGCGCGGGGTCCAGTCCCGGCGCACCGGTGAGGGTGCCGTGCTCCGCCGCGTATGCGGCGATCGCCTCGACGTCGGCTCGGTCGTAGCCGAGCGCGGCGAGGCCGAGCGCGACGCTCTCGACGGGAAGCGACATCGCGCCGCCGCCGACGAGCTGCTTGTAGGAGACCAGCGCGAAGGCGGGCTCGATCCCGGTGGTCTCGCACCCCATCAAAAGGGCGATCGTCCCGGTCGGGGCGAGCACCGTCGCCTCGGCGTTGCGCACCCCGTGAGCTGCCGCCGCCGCACATGCGGCGTCCCACTCCGCGCACGCGCGCCGCCAGAGCGCTGCGCGTGGCGAGGAGGCCTGCACCTCGCGTTCCTTGGCGGCCGAGCGATGCCGCTCGAGCACGAAGAGGAACGCATCGCGGTTCTCCTCGAACGCCTCGAAGGGACCGAGACGCGCGGCTGCCTGCGCCGAGGTGCGGTACACCGCGGCGGTCATGAGCGCGCTCAGCGCCGCTGCCATGTCGCGGCCCTCGTCGGAGTCGTAGGGGAGCCCCATCGCCATCAAGAGCGCGCCGAGGTTCGCGTAGCCGACTCCGATGTCTCGGAACCGCCGCGTCGTCTCGGCGATGCGCTCGAGCGGATAGCCGCCGCCCTCGTAGGCGAGGTCGATCAGGATGTCCTGGGCGAGCGCCATGACGCCGACCGCGTCGACGAACCCCTCGGCGTCGAAGCCGCCTACGGGATCGTAGAAGGCGAGCAGGTTGAGGCTCGAGAGGTTGCAGCTCGACCAGTCGAGCCTGACGTGCTCGCTGCACGGGTTGCTCGCCCTGATCTCGCCCGAGCGGGGGGTCGTGTTCCACGAGTTGATGGTCGTGGAGAACTGGACCCCCGGATCCGCGCACTCCCAGGCCGCACGGGCGATCTGGTCGAAGAGGTCACGGGCCTTGAGCGCCCGGACGACCTCGCCCGATACCCGCGCCCTCAGCTGCCAGTCGCCGTCTGCGACGACGGCCTGCATGAAGTCGTCTCCGAGGCGCACGGAGTTGTTGGCGTTCTGGTAGGCGACGGAGAACGAGTCCGCACCGTCGACGCCCATGTCGAAGCCGGCGTCCATGAGGGCGCGGATCTTGCGCTCCTCCTTCGCCTTGCACCACACGAACTCCAAGACGTCAGGGTGGTCGACGTCCAAGACGACCATCTTCGCCGCGCGCCGCGTCGCGCCGCCGGACTTGATGGTCCCCGCGGACGCATCCGCCCCGCGCATGAAGCTGACCGGCCCCGACGCGTTGCCACCCGTCGAGAGGGTCTCTGCTTGCGAGCGGATCTTCGACAGGTTGACGCCCGCCCCCGACCCGCCCTTGAAGACGAGCCCCTCGGCCTTGTACCAGTCGAGGATCGAGTCCATCGAGTCCTCGACGTCCAAGATGAAGCAGGCGGCGACCTGGGGCTTGCGCCCCGGAGCGCCCACGTTGAACCACACTGGCGAGTTGAACGCCGCCCGCTGGGCGACGAGGAGGCGTCCGAGCTTGGACGAGAACTCCTCGACCTCGGTCTCGTCGGCGAGGTGGCCATGGGTCTCCCCCGCCTCGGCGATCGCCGTGACGATGCGCGTGACCACCTCTTTGAGCGAGGTCTCCCGCCCGAAGGCGCCCGGATTGCCCCGGAAGTACTTCTGCGCGAGGACCTGGGTCGCGTTCGCTCCCCAGTCCTTGGGCACGACGACGCCTTCCTGACTGAAGGCGACCGACCCGTCGGAACGGGTGATCACGACATGGCGCTCCTCCCACGTGAAGTCACTGAAGACCTCATCGAGGGCCTCGAGCGCCGCGTCTCGGGCGTTGGTCGACACGATCGACGTAGTAGCCATGCCATCAAGTTGGCGAGGAGCCCTCGCGCTGGCGCCGGCGCTCAGCTGCTGCGACGCAGCGCTCCTTGGCGCACGGCCAGCCGGGCGAGCCCCGCCGCGGGGCCATCGGCTCCGGCCGACAGGTCGTGCGCGACCGCGCCGGCGAGCCGGTCGATGCGGGCCCGCAGCACGGGGAGCTTCTCGTACGCGCTCGCAACGCCCCCGACGCGCTCTTGGGCTTCGACGCAGAGCGCGTCGAGCTCGTCTGCGAGACCGAGCAGCGCGTCGCGGGCGCGGCGCACCCTGCGCAGCGCCTCGTCGAGGACGCGCAGCCCGGCCACCTCGGCGTCGACCAACGCCTTGCCGACCGAGCGGTAGGTCTCCTCGAGGCCCGCAGTCCCGAGCCCCTCGAGCCAGCGCTCGACCGCGTCGGCGACTCGGGCGGCGTCCTCGCCCTGCGAGCGATCGTCGACCTGTGCGTTGGCGGCGTCGACCTCGATCCTGCCGAGCGCCTCGGCCAGGCTCGCCTCCAGGCCCGCGTTCACGCGCTCGAGCGCGTCGAGGGCGGACGCGGCCTCGCCGATCGCCTGGTCGACCTGCGTGCGTTCGTAGCCGTTGCGCGCCGCAGCGAAGCGAATCCGGCGCAGCGTCTCGGAGGTGACCACGAAACGGTTGTCGGAACCTCGCTGCGCCACACCAGGCTCGTCATCGCAGCGACGACGAGCGAGAAGGCGCACGACCATGCCAGGACCAGGAGAGACGGCGAGCCCGCCACCTGCAGAGCAAGGCGCTGCGACCTCCCCTGTCCCGTCCCCCGCGCCCCCCGCGCCGCCCGCGCCCCCCGAGCCGCACCAGCCCGTGCGCCCCTGCCTCTACGGCGTCGAGATCATGGCCCTCGACACGCGCCTTCGCACCCGGGCCCGTCGGTGCCTCGTGCCGCGCACGATCGCCGCACGCATCGTGGGAGCACTCCTCGTCCTCGCCGCGGCGCTCTTCGGCGCGGCGAAGGCCTCGGGCACCACGCTGTACCTGAGCCACGGTGCCATCGTCGTCGCCTGGCGCGGCGCCCCCACGTCGGGCCAGTCGGTCTACGTCGCCGGCTACGGCCTCGGGACCTTCGTGGTCAAGGGTCCCGCCACGGTGCGCCCCGCCGGCGAGGTCGCCGACGTCGACGGCCGGCCCGCCTACATCCCCGCCCCCGAAGCGCCGCTCGAGATCGGGGCGCTCCAGTCCTGCGTCGAGCACGACGGCGTCTATGTCGTCGTGCCGACGGGCGACGTCGCCCCGGCGGCAGGCCTCTGAGGTAACCCCCTCCCCATCCTGCGAACATGGGAAGTCACAATCCCCCCGGTGCGCGCGACGCCGACCTCACAGAGAGGATCCGACGCCGCTTCGCTCAGGACTGCCCGGTCCCAGGGCGCGTGCAGGACTCCCTCGTACGCGCAGCGATCGCGGACCCCAAGTGTGCGGACCGCATCCGCTCCGCGCTCAGGACGCGCGCGATCCTCGACGAGGAGCACACGTCCGTGTTCCACAGCCTGTCACGGGCCTTGGAGCTGACGGGGCACGAGGCGCCGCCTTTCGACGTCCTAGAGGACCTCCACGGTTCGAAGTTGCCTACGTGGGCGACCTCTCCCGAGCCTCCGGACCTGAAGAAGTTCTGGACCGCCCGCCTCGCCGCCGCGTTCGCCGAGTACGACAAGGCGCTGTTGCGAGCGCTCCTCGACATCGCGACGGGCGACCTGTCGAAGGACGGGAAGCTCGGCACAAGGACCCGCCACGCGATCGAGGGGGCACTCAGGCTCCCATCCGCCGAGCACGTCACCCGACGGCGCCCGACCGACCACCGCTCGATCATCCGCAGGCTGCGACAGACAAGCCCACGGATCGAGCGCTACATCCCGACCGGGTTCCGCACGCTCGACCTCGCGACCGGCTGGGACTGGGTACCCCACGGTGAGCACCACGTGGCGAACCCCCGGTTCCCCGGAGGGTTCTCCAAGGACTCCCTCGTCCTGGTCGGGGCGCAGAGCGGCCACGGCAAAACCACCTTCTGCGTCGAGCTCGTGCTGCGCAGCGTGTACCTGTGGAACGCGGTGCGCGGCGAGCACCGTTGCGGCATCGTCGTCTCGGAGGAGCAGAAGTCCGATGACCTGGTGCGCAAGTTCGGGCTCAACGATCACGGCGTCTGGGGGCGCTTCATCAACCCGACCATGAACGACATCCACTTCCTCGACAGCCGCGACTACGGCGAGGCAAGCGTCGAGGCGGTCGTCGCAGCGGTCGTCGACCGCTGCCAGGAGATCGTTCTGGCTGGGCGCGAGCAGACACTGTCGTGCGAGGAGATCAAGGCACGTCTTCCACTGGTCGTGGTCGTCGACTACGCGAAGCTCTTCGCCCCTGGCGGCATGCCGCTCGTCCAAGGGATCGACTCGGTCGGTCGCAACCTGCGCAACGCGTTCGCACGCGGAGACGCTTTCACCTCGCTGCGCTACCCCGAGCTCGAGGGCTTCACCTTGCCGGTGGTGCTCCCGACCCAGGTCGCGCTCCCAAAGGCGCGCGCTCGTGACAGCGCGTGGCGCCCGACCGACGACGACCTGGAGGACTGCAGGTCGATCCGGGAGCACGCGGACATGATCCTCCTCATCGTGAAGGACGAGGACCATGACCACAACGGGATCCGCCACCTGCGGATCGCCAAGTGCCGGGAAGGCGCGACGGACTGGGGATGGTGGCCGATGTACTCGCCTGGCCAGTACTGGTTCGAAGACGAGGCCGAGATGCGCGAGGGACCCCCTGTCGCCTGGTACCGCGAGCGGTACGAGACGGCGCTCAAAGAGCGCGAGGAGGGTCGCCGACGCGCCGAGGAAGCCCGGGAATCCACGAAGGCGGTTCCTGGCAGCTGAGCGCTGTACGGGTCGGCGTCTGGGGATCCTCCCAGACGCCGACCTCACAGGCATGGCGACGAAACGGTTCTCCTCTTCAGTCGAGCTCGCGGGCGAGGTGGAATTCCCCGACCAACGCGTCCTCGCCCAGCGCTTCGGCCTGCTGGCAGCCAGCCCCGATGAGATCGGCCTCGACCCATCCTTCGGCGACTGTCGGTTCGGCGTGCTGCACCTCGCAAAGAGCGAGGTGCCGATCATCGTGCCCGCCACAACGGATCCACCGCCGGGGACCTGCCTCGTCCTCGGCTCGCTCCTCGCACTCCCCGTGCGAGCGGTCTCCCCT
>JAJYYT010000090.1 GCA_021800645.1 Actinomycetes bacterium | reverse complement strand
GTACGCCGTCGAGGCGCCCCAGCGCTGAGCGAATCGTGTGTTCACAGCTCGCGCAGTGGATCTCTTGCACCGCAATGGTCGTCACCGCCATCACCGTCACCTCTCTTGCTCGACGCCTTTGGGGTTGCCGAGCAGCGCCAAGTTCACCCTAAACCTTCTATTCGAATGGAAGGTCAAGGGCAGGACGAGGGGACAAGTTGCCTGTCTCACGCCGGTGCTGCGGGGCATACGAGGGGCGTTCCCGGCGTCGGCGACGAGCACACGCATCCGCCGATAGGAGGTCCTTGCCTGGCTGATCAACGCCCCTAGCGCCGCATGAGCTGCCTGGACGGATTGTCGGTCCCAGCGGGCATCGACGAAGTCTCACGTCTCGGACAAGAACGCGACGAAGTCGAGAAATGCGCGACTGACAGCGCACCCGAGCTTCGGACGGTGCCTGCCGTGACCAAGCGGGACGTGACCATCGAAGAGCGCCTCGAGCGGTCCACGCCTCGCGCACTCAGCGCTCGGAGCTGGGCGAATGCCCGCGACTCCGCCGTGAGTGCCGTCCTTGCCACCAGCCCGAGCGACGAGACGAGAACCGTCTGCCTCCTCTCCCGGCTCTGCACGTTCCTCGCCGCGCATCGCTCCTGGGCGGGCGACGTCACGCCCGACCTCGCTGCGCTGTTGACCCCAGCGTCGATCGACGCCTTCGTGGCCGAGTGCCTTCGGCGCGGTGAGCACAGAGGTACCGTCGGCGTCTACCGCACGTCGCAAGGGGGCGGGGACGTCACCGATCCGCTGTGCGCGCCCGACGACCCCGACCACGGCTTCGAGGAGCTGACCGCGGCAGAGTCAGTGGCAGTGGGAGACCGGCTTCTCCTACACCCGGCCGCCGCCTGATCCCCGGCGAACGCTGCTCCTGCGCGTCCGCGAGGACCTCTTTGGGCCCGACTCCCCTCGGGGCGGCGGGCTTGGCGATCACAGCGACTGCCACACGCTCCCGTCGCGTGACTTCCACCCCATGTCGGTGACCCATAGGGCCCTCACGGTGCTTGTGGGCGGGGGTTTCGTCACAAGAGGGCCCCGGGTTTCGTCAGGACCCCGCAGCAGCGGAGGCGGTGGGATTTGAACCCACGGTGGGTTGCCCCACACACGATTTCCAATCGTGCCGATTCGGCCGCTCTCGCACGCCTCCGGACCCGCAGCTCGCAGCTGCGGCCGAGCCAGGCTATCCGCCCCGCCGGGGCACCTCTCTGGCAAACCGGTAGCCTGGGTGGACTGCGCCTGGCGCAGCCGGCGTTGGGTGCGGTGGCCGGGTCCTGCGCAACGGTCGCTCGTGAACCGAGTCAGGGTCGGAAGGCAGCAGCTCTCAGCGGGTCAGACCGTGTGCCGTAGCCAACCTGGCCATCGCACCGACCGCCGGCGTCCGCCGCGACGGCGATTCCAACTCGTCCGCCCGGCTCGCAGTCCTGCGGTCTTGCCTTCGGTCGCTGGCTCTTGTGGAGCACCGCCTTTGGGACGCGGCCACGCCGGCGGCACACTCGCCCCTGTGCGCGCGACCCGCCGATAGGCTCGTCGTTCGTGCTAGAGCCGACTCCTCGTTCCTCCGACACGGCGCCGTCGGCGGGAAGCGGAACCGACTTCGTCTCTCTCTACCGGCGCTTCCGTCCGGGCAAGTTCAGCGAGCTGCGGGGCCAGGCCCACGTCGTGCGGGCCCTTCAGGGAGCCGTGCGGGACAGTCGAGTCGCGCACGCCTACCTCTTCAGCGGCCCCCGGGGCACGGGCAAGACGTCCACGGCGCGCATCCTGGCCCGCGCGCTCAACTGCGCGGCGCCCGTCGACGGGGAGCCGTGCGGGGAGTGCATGTCGTGCGTGGAGATCGCCCGGGGGAGCTCGTTCGACGTGCACGAGCTCGACGCGGCCTCCAACAACGGTGTCGATGCGATGCGCGAGCTCATCGCCCACGCGGCGCTCGCGACGCCGGGCCGCTGGAAGGTGTACATCGTCGACGAGGTGCACATGCTTTCCAATGCGGCGGCGAACGCGCTGCTGAAGACGCTTGAAGAGCCTCCAGGGCACGTCGTCTTCGTCCTCGCTACGACGGACCCCCAGAAGGTCCCGGCGACGATTCGTAGCCGCACCCAGCACCTCGAGTTCGGCCTGATCGGCGCCGACACCTTGGATGGGCTGCTCCACGACGTGAGCGCGGCGGCCGGCCTCGGCCTCGGCGACGACGACATCGCCGTGGCGGTGCGCAAGGGGCGCGGCTCCGCACGCGACGCCTTGTCCGCGCTCGACCAGGTGGTGGCGTCCGGGTCGGCAGAGGCGCTCCGCCCCGACGTCGTCGGGCTCACCGAGGCGATGGCCGCAGAGGACGCGCGCCGGCTCCTCGTCGCTGTCGCCTCCCTCCACGAGTCGGGGTGGGGGCCTCAGCAGATCGCGACCGAGCTCGTGGATGAGCTGCGCCAGGCGTTCCTCGTGGTGCTCGCGCCCGACCTGTGCGCCGCCGCTGGGAGCGAGCGCGAGCGCCTGTCGGACCGTGCGACCCGCCTCGGACTTGCCCGTGTCGTCCGGGCGATCGAGGTGATCGGTCGCGCCCAAGTGGACATGCGGGACGCCCCCGATCCCCGGGCGGTGCTGGAGGTCACGCTGGCGAGGCTGGCACGGCCAGAGCTGGACGACTCGACGTCGGCGCTCCTCGACCGGGTCGCCCACCTCGAGCAGATGCTTAACCCCGGGGCGCTCGGAGCGGTGCACGCCGCGCCGCCCTCGTTCGCCGCGCCGCCCGCGCACGCCTTGTCCTCGCCCGGACTTCCGACCCCTCCTGCACGGCAGGCGGACTCCGGTTCGGAGCCTTCACCGGCGCCCTTCGAAGAGCGCCCGGGCCTGGGAGCCCTGCGCCGGCAGCGGGCAGCTGCACGCCCGGTGGAGCCGGAGACGCCGCCGCGTGCTCCCGACACCCCGCCTCCCGACACCCCGCCTCCCGACACCCCGCCTCCCGACACCCCGCCTCCCGACACCCCGCCTCCCGATGCCGCAGCTCTTGACCCGGCGAGTCCTGACGTGGCCCCGCAGGATCACCCGGTTCTCGACCGCGATCGCATCGTCGAGGCGTGGGGCGACCACATCCTTCGCGGTCTCCCCGCACGGGCGAAGGCGCTCTACAGCGCGGGCCGGTTCGTCTCGGTCGAGCGCAACGTCGCAACGTTCGCCCTGCCCAATGCCGCGCACCGTGACCGGTGTGAAGAGGTGCGCCCTGTTGTCGAGCAGTCGATCGGCTCGTACTTCGCGACGACCGTGACGCTCGCGCTCACGGTCGAGGAGTCCTCAGTCTCCCAGGCGATCGGGCGCACGAGCCGGACCGGGTCAGGCAGCGTTGCCAGCGATGCTCGCGATGCCGGCGATGCGTCGGGCACGTCGGAGCCGGATGCCTGGGACCACTCCGACGACGAGGTCGATCCCGACCAGCCGTCGGGATCGCTCGAGACCGTCGCGCAGGCGCGCCTCCTCGAGGCCTTCCCTGGCGCGCAAGAGGTCTGAGCGATGTACACGGGCTCCCTCCGGGCGCTCATCGACGAGCTCGGCAGGCTGCCGGGAATCGGTCCCAAGTCCGCCCAGCGCATCGCGTTCTACTTGCTCGAGGTCCCCAATGAGGATGCTCGCCGGCTCGCTGAGGCGGTCGTCGCCCTCAAGGAGCGGACGACGCTGTGCGAGCGCTGCTTCAACGTGGCGGAGCTCGGCCACCTCTGCGACGTCTGTGCCGACACACGAAGAGACCCCTGCGTGGTGTGCGTGGTGGAGGACCCCCGCGACATCGTGGCGGTCGAGCGGACGCGCCAGTTTCAGGGCCGCTACCACGTGCTCCACGGCGCGCTCAACCCGCTCGAGGGCATCGGTCCGGACCAGCTGCGGGTCCGTGAGCTGCTCGCGCGCATCGACGCCGAGGGTGTGACGGAGACGATCCTCTGCACGAACCCCAACCTGGAGGGAGAGGCGACGGCGATGTACCTCGCCCGCCTCCTCACCCCGCTCGGGGTCTCGGTCACCCGGATCGCGAGCGGCCTCCCTGTCGGCGGCGACCTCGAGTACGCGGACGAGCTGACGCTCGGCCGCGCGATCGAGGGCCGCCGCGCCGTCGTTCCGTGACGATGGGCGGCGAGCCCGAGGGCCTCGTCGTGTGGCTGCTCCGGCACGCCAAGGCGATGACCGATCCGCCGGCGGGAGGGACGGATCACGACCGGCACCTCGCGCCGAGGGGAAGGCGGGACGCCGCCGCGCTCGGCCGCCGGCTCAGCGCGGGCGACCTCGGCTTCGGCACTGCGGCGCTCCCGGACCTCGTGCTCGCGTCGAGCGCGGCGCGCACGTCGGAGACCGCAGAGAAGGTCGCCTCGGCGCTCGGCACGCCCGTCGACCGGCGCGGGCGGCTCTACTACGGCTCGACGGCGGACATGCTCGACGAGCTGCGCGGGCTCGACAACTCCCTTTGCTCGGTCATGATCGTCGGGCACAACCCGGCGACCCACTCACTCGCCCTCGGGCTCCTCTCCCCCGACGACGGAGCGGGCCGCGCTGCGCTCGGCTCGTTCCCGACGTGCGCGATCGCCCTGCTCCTCACCCCCGCCACCCGCTGGTCGCAGCTCGCGTGGGGGACGGCGACGCTCGCCGGCTTCGCCCGGCCACCCTACGACGGCTGAGCTACTCCTGAGCTACTCCCACTCGATCGTCCCCGGGGGCTTGCTCGTGACGTCGAGCACGACGCGGTTGACCTGCGCGACCTCGTTGGTGATCCGGGTGGAGATCCGTTCCAGCACGTCGTAAGGCAGGCGCGCCCAGTCCGCGGTCATCGCGTCCTCGCTCGTGACCGGACGCAGCACCACCGGATGGCCGTAGCTCCGGCCGTCGCCCTGGACGCCGACCGATCGGACGCCGGCGAGGAGCACGACCGGGAACTGCCAGACCGCCCGGTCGAGGGCCGCTGCGGTCAGCTCCTCTCGGGCGACGGCGTCGGCCTGGCGGAGGATCTCGAGCCGCTCCTCGGTCACCTCGCCGACGATGCGGACCGCGAGGCCCGGGCCGGGAAAGGGGTGGCGCCAGACGATCGCCTCAGGGAGGCCCAGCTCGAGGCCGAGCGCACGGACCTCGTCCTTGAAGAGGCGCCGGAGTGGTTCGACGAGTGAGAAGCCCAGGTCCTCGGGGAGCCCCCCCACGTTGTGGTGGGACTTGATCGTGGAGCTCCCGCCCCCGCGGCTCCCGCCCCCGCGGCTCCCGCCCCCGCGGCTCCCGCCCCCGCGGCTCCCGCCCCCGCGGCTCCCGCCCCCGCCTCCGGACTCGACCACGTCGGGGTAGAGCGTCCCTTGGACGAGGTGCTCGGGCCCTCCGCCCTCCGCCTCGACCTCGCGTGCGGCGTCCTCGAAGACGCGGATGAACTCGCGCCCGATCACCTTGCGCTTCTCCTCGGGGTCGACCACGCCGCGCAGCGCGTCGAGGAAACGGGCACGGGCGTCGACGGTCTTCAGCCGGATGCCAGTCGCGGCGACGAAGTCCCGTTCGACCTGCTCGGCCTCGCCGAGCCGCAGGAGCCCGTGGTCGACGAAGACGCAGGTGAGCCGGTCACCGATCGCGCGGTGCACGAGCGCGGCGGCGACCGCGGAGTCGACGCCTCCGGAGAGGCCGCAGAGCGCCCTTCCGTCGCCCACGGCGTCACGCGCCTCGGCGACCGCGGCGTCGAGGACGTTCGAGGTCGTCCACGTGGGCGCGATCCCCGCCGCCCGGTAGAGGAAGCGTTCGAGGACCTCCTGGCCGTGGGCCGTGTGGTGCACTTCAGGGTGCCACTGCACGCCGCACAGCTTTGCGTCCGCCGACTCGAACGCGGCGACCGGCGAGTCGTCCGTCGACGCCGTCGCGCGCAGGGAGGTGGGGAGCGCGACCACCGCGTCGCCGTGGGACATCCAGACCTCCTGGGAGGTGGGCTGCCCAGCGAAGAGCGTCGCGGTCGGGTCGACCGCCGCCTTCGTTCGGCCGTACTCGCGCCGGTCGGTGCGGGAGACCTTGCCGCCGAGCGCGCGGGCGATCGCCTGGAACCCGTAGCAGATGCCGAGCACGGGGACCCCTGCACGGAGCAGCTCGGCATCGATCGACGGCGCGCCCGGCTCGTAGACGCTGGAGGGGCCGCCCGAGAGGATCACCGCGGCGGGTCGTCGTTCGAGGATCTCCAGGGTGGAGGCCGTGTGCGGGACGATCTCGGAGTACACGTGCGCTTCGCGGACGCGCCGGGCGATCAGCTGTGCGTACTGCGCCCCGAAGTCGACGACGACGACCGGGTTCGTCCCTGGGTGCCGGCTCATCGGCCGAGTATCACATGCAGGGGAGCCGTCTCGACGCCATCACCTCGGCGCCATCACCTCGGCGCCACCGCCCTCGGCGCCACCGCCCTCGGCGCCACCGCCCTCGGCGCCACCGCCCTCGGCGCCACCGCCCGGGGAGGGAGGGGCCCGTCAGGAGAGCGATCGCAGGACCGCCGCGTCGCCCTGGCCCCCGCCGCCGCAGAGCCCGACCGCGGCGACACCGCCGCCCCTCCGGCGCAGCTCGTAGAGCGCGGTGAGGACGAGGCGATTGCCCGACATGCCGATGGGGTGCCCGAGCGCGATGGCGCCGCCGTTCACGTTCAGCTTCTCCTCGGGGATGCCCAGGTCGTCGGCCGAGGCGAGCCCGACCGCGGCGAACGCCTCGTTGATCTCGAAGAGCTCGACGTCGCCGACGCCGAGCTTCGCCTTGTCGAGCGCCTGGGAGATCGCCCGGGACGGCTGGAGCAGCAGCGAGGGGTCGGGCCCCGCGACCTGCCCGTAGGAGACGAGCTCGCCGAGGGGGGTCACACCGAGCTCCTCGGCCTTCCTGGTCGACATCACCACGAGTGCCGAGCCGCCGTCGGAGATCTGTGAGGCGTTGCCAGCGGTGATCGTGCCGTCCTTGTCGAACGCCGGCCGGAGCGACCCGAGCGACTCGGCGGTCGTCCCAGGGCGCACCCCCTCGTCGTTGTCCACGACGATCGGGTCTCCCTTGCGCTGGGGCACCTCGACCGGGACGATCTCCTCACCCAGGCGCCCGCCCTTCGCCGCCGCGGCGGCCTTCTCGTGGGAGCCGGCGGCGAAGGCGTCCTGACGGTCGCGGGTGATGCCGGCCCGCCCGTTGTAGCGCTCGGTGGCCAGACCCATCGCACACTGGTCGAAGGCGCAGGTCAGGCCGTCGTGCATCATCGAGTCCACGAGCGTGGCGTCACCGAGCCGGAAACCCTCACGGGCGCCGGGAAGCAGGTGCGGTGCCCGGGTCATCGACTCCATCCCTCCTGCGACGACGATCTCGGCGTCCCCGGCCCTCACCATGAGGTCTGCGAGGTAGACGGCGTTCAGGCCCGACAGGCAGACCTTGTTCACCGTGGTCGCGGGGACCGTCATCGGGATGCCGGCGCGGACCGCGGCCTGGCGTGCGGTGATCTGGCCCTGGCCCGCTTGGAGCACGTGGCCCATGAGGACGTAGTCGACCTGGTCGGGCCGGAGGCCGGCGCGTTCGAGCGCGGCGGCGATGGCGAAGCCGCCCAGCTCCATCGCGCTGAACGAGCCGAGCGCGCCCGAGAGCTTCCCGATCGGGGTCCGAGCGCCTGCGACGATGACCGATCCGGTCGTAGATCCGGGCATGGCTGACCTCCAGCGTGACGCCGGCGCGTCCGTCGCCGGCGGAGACAGGGAACGGAGCAGGGGTTACCGGCTCTCCGGCCATTCTACGGGCTCAGGTATGGTCACGAAAATGAGTGACATCCTCCGGGCCGCGATCGAGGGCGCGAGGGGCGAGGACCTCGCCTCGATGCCCATGCCCGAGTTCTACCGGGCCGCGTTCGTCCGGCGCGACGAGGCCGGCATGTTCGAGGGACTCGGCTCTTCGGAGAAGGACCCCCGCAAGTCGCTCCACGTCGGGGAGGTCGCCCTTCCCGAGCTTGCGCCCGACGAGGCATACGTCGCGGTCATGGCGTCCGCGATCAACTTCAACACCGTCTGGACCTCGATC
>JAJYYT010000089.1 GCA_021800645.1 Actinomycetes bacterium | reverse complement strand
TACGTGCCCGTCGACGCCGACCTCCCGCTCAAGTACGCGGAGAGCGCCTCGGGCCAGCTGCTCCAGGAGGGCATCACGGAGGCTGGCGCCACCGCGGCGTTCAGCGCGCTCGCCACCTCGTACGCCACCTGGGGCCGACCGATGCTCCCCGTGTTCCTCTTCTACTCGATGTTCGGCTTCCAGCGGGTGGGGGACCTGCTCTGGGCGCTCGGCGACATGCGAGGGCGCGGGATCCTGGCGGGATGCACCGCCGGGAGGACGACGCTGCTCGGCGAGGGGCTCCAGCACGACGACGGGCACTCCCCGCTCTTGGCGTCGACGAACCCCGCCGCCGTCGTCTACGACCCGGCGTTCGCATACGAGGTGGCGGTCGTCGTCGACGACGCGGTGCGCCGGATGATGGGCGAGACCCCGGAAGACAGGTTCTGGTACATCACGCTCTACAACGAGAACTACGCGATGCCGTCCCTCCCCGACGGCGTCGAAGGTGACGCCGTCCGCTCGGGCATCCTGAGGGGCATCTACCGCTACGCCGGCCCGGCTCCAGTCGCGCCACGCGGTGAGCAGCCTGCTCCGAGGGCGTCGATCTGCTTCTCCGGCCCGATGTGGCAGGTCGCGACCGAAGCACGCCGCATGCTCGCAGAAGAGTGGGGCGTCTCAGCGGACACGTGGTCCGCGACGTCGTGGACGACGCTGCGCAACGACGCGCTGCAGTGCGAGCGCTGGAACCGGCTGCATCCCGGCGCGGAGCAGCGGACCCCGTACGTCACCGACGTGCTCGGGTCGGGACCTGAGCCGGTGGTCGCGCTGACCGACTACATCCGCGCGGTCCCCGACCAGGTCTCGCGCTGGGTCCGGCGTCCGTTCACCTCGCTCGGCACCGACGGCTTCGGCCGCTCCGACGCCCGTGCCGCGCTTCGCCGCTACTTCGAGGTCGACGCCCCGCACGCCGTGATCGCCGTCCTGTCGTCGCTCGCCGGGCAGGGTGCGGTGGAGCACGCGGTGGTCGGTGAGGCCATCCGGCGCTACGGCATCGACGCCGACGCAGCGGCGCCGTTCGCACTGTGACCTGCGCCTGAGACCCTCGCTCAGCGGCTCAAGTCCGCCTGCATGGCGGTGACCGTCGCTGTCGTCACCGCCAGCGGTCCCCCGAGGATGACGAGGCCGATGATCGTCTTGCCCGTTGTGCCGTCGATCCCTGTGTGCCCTGTGACCGCCAGGAATGTGGACAGGTACGTCCCGACGAGTGTCGGGGTCTCGGTGAGCAGCAGCGGGCGCGCGGTGCCGGCAATGCCTGTTGTCACGTTGTGCACGTTCTCCAGCACCCCGCCGCAGAGGCCGTCGGTGAAGCCGTTGCCACGCGCGACCATGATCCGGTGGGCAGATGTCCAGCCGAGGCCCTCTGTTGGCCCCGCAGCCTCGAACCTGGCGAGCTCGCGGGCGGTGTCGGTGTAGTCCTTCCCCGCGACCCGCAGCACTGAGACGCCGGTCTCGGCCACGAGCTGCGCCTCGACGCCATCTGTCACAGCGAGCGGTCCACCCAGGAGGATCACCTGCTGGATGCCGAGATGCTGTATCGCGCTCACCGCTGTCGCCGACAGCGTGGTCGCCGGGGTGAGCAGCATCGGGAACTTCGCGCGGTAGGAGATCACGCTGGCCGCCTGGGCGTCTTGGAACTCCTGCCCGTTCGCCAGGATCGCCGTCGGCTCGCTCGCCGCAGGGGGTGACGGCGAGCCGGCGCCGGCGGTGTCGTTGTAGCGCCCGGTGCCGCCTGTGGAATTGGTCGTGCTATAGGCCCCGGGGAACGCGGCGCTCGCTGCCTTGCCGACGAAGTCGACCACCGACATCGCCGTCGCGTACTGCGTCTGGCCGAAGAGGCGGTGGACGACGATCTTCCCCTCCGCCGTCGCGCGTGTCTTCCCGCCGCACTCGTACGCTGTCATGGCCTCGATCGCGCTCTGGACTGTGGCGCTGACGGCGAGCGGGCCGCCGACGATGTAGACCGTGTCGATCCCCTCTTCACGAAGGGTTGTCGCCGTGACCTGGGACAGGCTTGTCGTGGGGGTGAGCAGCGTACCCGTTGTGAGGTACTGCGCCAGGAACTGGCTCGAGAGGGCGTCTTGGTACTCCCGTGTCGTCGCGAGGACCGCCGCGCGGGAGGCCGGGCATGCCGACTTCGCGTAGTGGAACGCCCTGGTGAACTCGGCCGCGGCGGTGGCGTCGGGTGTCTGGCCGTAGATCCTGGCATCGGTGGGCTGTGTGCAGGGGAGGTCGCCGTCGAAGCTCCCGCTCGGGAATTGTGCGAGGCCCACCGGCCCCGCCGTGAACGACGGGCCTGCGCACGTTGTCAGGGCGCCGGCCTCGTTGGCGGCCCCGGGGATCCACGTGGTCAGCCTGCCGATCGACGGGGTCGACGCGCTGGTGCCGCCGGTGATCACCCCCCACATGTACGAGGTCGAGTAGACACCGACGCTGGGCGCTCCGGCGGCGGTGAGCCCGACCACGATGCCCTGGAGCACCGCGACGTTCGTCTTCTGGCCAGAGGCCCCTGTCTGCCATGTGTTGGCGATCTCCACGTCGAGCCACCACGGGTACCCGCTCGCCGTCGCCGGGACGGCGACAGGCGGCGACTGCGCGTTGATCGCCTGCGCGGCGGCTACCAGCCAGGAGACGTCCTGGGCCGCCTTCTCGTTGCCGTACTCCCACGCACAAGCCGGCGAGTCCTGGCCTGCGGTCTTCGGACCTGAGCTGGTTGTGACCGTGGTCGTCGTGCATGTGCCGTAAGGGGTGGACCCCGAGGTCGGCCAGTCGGCGACGAGCGTGCCTGTGACGACGTTCCCGGGGTCCGCGGTGTTGACGTAGACCGACGCCTTGGGCTCGGCGCCCGATCCGGACGAGGTGCTCACCGCCCAGTACAGCTCGCTCTTGGAGTAGCTCGGAGTGGAGCTGGGCGGAGGTGTCGCCGACGGAGGTGTCGCCGAGCTTGTGGCAGGGCTCGTCGCAGAGGGCGGCCCGAGGCACGGGTCGAGCGTGTTGGGCAACCCGTCGTTGATCCCGACGATCCCGAAGGCCTGGCCGCTCGGGAACGGCGAGCCGCACTGGGGGAACGAGATGTCGTTGCCCACGGAGGCGCTGATGCTCGTGGTCGCTGCTGCGGTCGCTCTTGTGGTCGCTCCTGCGCCAGTGGAGGCGAGAGCGGCGGCACCGAGTGCCGTCGGTGCCGAGACGGCCAATGCGAGCGTCGCTCGGAACCCCAATACCCTCCAACGCCGCATGCGCACCCCCTCCTCGGTCGGTGCGAGGGTAGCCGCCCGCGGAGCGCCGGTCCACGATGGCTAAGCTCACCGAGCGTCCCGAGCTGAACGGCGCTGTGCCGCCGGGTGGTGCGGACCGCCAAGCGGTGCGGACCGCTTAGGTGGTGCTGTGCCGACGGGTGGTGCAGACCGCCTAGGTGGTGCTGTGCCGCCGGGTGCGCTTCGGGACGACGCCGCAACGATGATCGAGCCCCTCGCACTCGCCCCCGCCTTCGCCGCAGCGCTCCCGCCGCTGTCGTGGCGCCAGCTCCTCAGCACGACAGTCGATCCGGTGCCGATCGCCCTCTTGGCGGGCGCGCTCACGCTGTACCTGTGGGGCGTGGCTCGCCAGAACCGCCTCCATCCTCACCACCGATGGCCCGCCGGGCGGACCGCCGCCTTCATCGGCGGAGTCGCCGTCACTGCGATCGCCCTCCTGAGCGCAATCGGCGTGTACGACGACGAGCTGTTCTGGGACCACATGGTCCAGCATCTCCTGCTCATCATGGTCGCGGCCGGGCTCTTCGCCGTCTCCTCCCCCATCGCGCTCGCGTGGCGCGCCACCGCCGGCACCTGGCACCGCCGGCTCGGGAGGGTGCTCCGGTCGCACGCCGCGAAGGTCATCGGGCATCCGGTGATCGCCTTTGGCGCGTACGCACTGGTGGTCCCCGTCACGCACCTGACGGTCTTCATGACATGGGTGCTGGAGAGCCCCGCGGCCCACCACGGCGAGCACGTGCTGTTCCTCGTCGTCGGGTTCCTCTTCTGGCGCCAGATCCTCGGCAGGGACCCGGGCACCAACCGCCTCCACCCGGCGATGCAGGCCCTCTACCTGTTCCTGGCGGTGCCGGTCGACACGTTCGTCGGTCTCACCCTCAGTCTCGAGAACCGGGAGATCTTCCCCGCAGAAGCGGCGCTCCATCGCACCTGGGGACCGTCACTCGTCACCGACCTGCACGTGGGCGGGGTCATCATGTGGGTGGGCGGCGACGTCTTGATGTCGCTCGCCTTCGTCCCGGTGATCATGCACTGGGTGCGGCTCGAGGAGCGGCGGGCTGTCAGGTTCGACCGCAGGCTCGAGGATGCGCCTCAGCCGCGCGTCCCCGTCGACCCTGTCGACGGCCGCCTCGGCGGCCCGGTCATCGGCCCCTCCTTCGATCCGCCCATCGGCGAACCCCTCGGACGGCCGCTCACCGGCGGTCAGCGCACAGCTGGCTTCGCGCTCGGCACGTACCGGCCAAGGGCCGCACGACGGCGGGGGACCACCAGCTGACTCGAGGAAGCAACCCTCAGGCGAACCCTCAGGCGACCCGGCGGCGCGCCCCCGGGACCGAGCCCTCAGCGACCTCCGTCAGTCCCTCGGCGGCGCCTCCCGGCAGCGTCGCTCAGCGCACCCGCGAGTCTTCCCCGATCGCCTCCGCTGCCTCGATGGCCGAGCGAAGCTGGGCCATGAGGGCCCTGCCCGACTCGAGATCGAGCTCCAGCGCGACGCGTGCCTCCACACCGATCTCGTAATTGGTGAAGTCCAACAGGAGTGCGTGCTGTGTGCCCGAGTGCGTGGCATGGTCGTAGCCGACCGTCGCCTGGGTGATGGGAAACCATCCCGTCGCCCCCTTGCCGACTCCGTTGACGGCTGCGCTCGCGGCGATCATCGTGCACATCTGATCCCTCTCACCTTCCTCGTCTCACCTTCCTCGTCTCACCTTCCTCGTCTCACCTTCCTCGTCTCACCTGAGGTGCCTTTCGAAGAATTCGAAGACCTTCTCCCACCCGTCCATCGCCTGCTCCTGACGGTACATGGGCGTGTGGTAGTAGAAGAACCCGTGCCCCGCGCCGTCGTAGCGGTGGAACTCGAAGGTCTTGTGGTACTTCTTCAGCTCTGCCTCGTGCTCGTCGACCTGCGCGGGCGTGGGTGACTGGTCGTCGTTGCCGAAGAGCCCGAGGAGCGGGGCGTCGAGATCAGCCGTGTAGTCGATCGGCGCCACCGGGCGCGCGGGCGTGCGCTGATCCGCGGGCATGATGACGCCTCCGCCCCACAGGTCCACGACCGCGCCGAACCCGCCGATCCGGGACGCTGCCAGCAGCGCGTGACGGCCTCCCGAGCACGGCCCGATGATCCCGAGCTTGCCGTTGCACTGGGAGTCCGCGCGCAGCCAGGCGGCGGCGGCCTCGCAGTCGGCGACGACGCTGTCGTCGTGGACGCCGCCCTCGCTCCGCACCTTGGCTGCCACGTCGTCCGGCGTGCCGTGCCCGAAGCGGCAGTACAGATCAGGGCAGATCACGAGGTGCCCGTGGCGCCCGAGCCGCTCGGCGAACTCCTGGGAGAATTCGTCCCACCCCGGCATGTGGTGGACCAACACGATCCCCGGCACCGGGCCCTCGTTCATCGGCCGGACGACGTACGCGTGGATCTCGTCGCCGTTGCCCCCCGGGTACGTCGTGATCTCGGCGGTGATGCCCAGGTGCTCGTCGGTCCTGAAGCTGTTCCACATGGCAGATCCCCTCCTTCGAGTCGAAGCTCCCTCGGTCGTGGGCAGCGGAGGCCTGCGAACCGTCGAACGGGTGCCGCTGCCCCTCGCGTGCTGCAGTCGAAACGGTAAGCGTTCCGTGCGGCCCGAGGCGAATCCATCGCCCGGCAGGGACGTGGTGACGCCGCGGGGTCACGGCTCGAAGCGGAAGCCGACCCCTCGCACGGTGACGAGATGGCGGGGGTTCGAAGGATCGGGCTCGATCTTGCGCCGAAGGCGCTTCACATGGGTGTCGAGGGTGCGGGTGTCGACCAGCTCCTGGTCCCACCAGAGCCGCTCCGTGCACCGCTCTCTGGTCACGACCCGACCCGGCTGGGCCATGAGGAGCGCGAGGAGGTCGAACTCCTTGCGTGACAGCTCGACAGGGCGCCCGTCGACGGTCACTTCGCGGCGCCCGTCATCGAGCCGGACACTCCCCCGGGCGAGTGCCCCGCCCGCGGGAGCCGCCAGAGGCTCTCCGCGTCGGAGCACCGCGTGCATTCGCGCGACGAGCTCGCGCAGCCGGTACGGCTTGACCACGTAGTCCGCCGCCCCCACCTCGAGGCCGACGACGATGTCCACTTCGGCGGTCTTCGCGCTCACCATGATGACGGGGACCGGAGCGGTCGCGTGCATCCGCTGGCACAGCTCCACACCCGACTGGTCCGGGAGCATGACGTCGAGCAGGACCAGATCGGGGGGCCCGGAGTGGAAGAGCCGCAGTGCCTCGTAGCCGTCAGCGGCAAGCTGGACGGTGAACCCTTCGTGATCGAGCCCGGACGCGAGCGCCTCGCGATACGACTCCTCGTCATCGACAACGAGGACGACCGGGCGTCCGTCGAACCGAACGCGGCTCGCGGACAAGGATGTCGCGCCGCGTCGGACGCTCCTGTGCTCCCGTCCTCTCTTGGCGCCGTGGGCCTGCAGACCCATCGGGGCAGACCCTAGGGAACAGAGCTGAACGGTGCGCGAAGCGCCACCTACACGAAGATGACCTCGCGGTGAATTCTTCCCTCGCTCACGCCGAGCGTTGCTCCCGTGCGTAGGCGTCCAGACGAGCGAGCTCGTCGTCGTAGATCCGCTTGAGCGCGGCGGGGGCGAACATGCGCTCGAAGAAGCCGCCGATCCCGCCGGCCCCCTTCCACGTCGTCTCGATGCGGACGTTCGTCCGGCTGCCGTCGGGAGCCAGGACGAACCGCGTCACGAGGGACGAAGCGGTGTCGCGCTCTTCGAGCACCCGTCCCGGCTCGGGAACCACGACGCGCATCCGGTACCGGCGGCTCCGGCCACCGGCGGTGATCGCGAAGCTGACCACCGTCCCGTCGCCTGTGCCGCCCTCTTCGACCCGGTACTCCGAGAAGGCCGGGGGGAGGAACCGGGGGTGGTGCTCTCGATAGTCGCTGAGACAGCCGAAGACGACGCCTGCGGGGGCGTCGACGGTGCGGTGGGCGGTTGCAGTGACAGTGCTCACCCTTCCTGCCTACCACCCTCACGCCCGTCTCCGGCAATCTTCGTATTGTCACCGGCTCTCGCCCGCGGCACCCGGCCGGCGGGTACTGGCGAGCGCTCGCGTGGCCCACGACCGCGCCACCTCGCCGTAACCTGACATCTTCATGCGTGAAGCCCTGATCTGCGAACCTCTCCGGACGCCCGTCGGCGGGTTCGGAGGCAAGCTGCGCGACGTGACGGCCGCCGCGCTCGCGGCGAGTGTGATCGACGCGGTCCTCTCACGCTCGCGCGTCCCCGCAGACCGCGTGGACGACGTCGTCCTGGGGCAGTGCTACCCCAACGGCGAGGCACCGGCGATCGGACGCGTCGGTGCGCTCGACGCCGGGTTGCCGGTCGGGGCCACGGGGATCCAGCTCGATCGCCGTTGCGGGTCGGGGCTCCAGGCAGTGATCTACGGCGCGATGCAGGTCCAGACCGGCGCGGCCGACCTCGTGCTCGCCGGCGGCGTCGAGAGCATGAGCCAGGCAGAGCACTACACGACGCGCCTTCGCTGGGGCGTACGCGGGGGCGACGTCGCGCTCATGGACCGCCTCGTCCGGGGACGGGTGACGGCCGGCGGCAGCCGGCACCTCATCCCCGGGGGCATGCTCGAGACCGCGGAGAACCTCCGACGCGAGTACGGCATCGGGAGGCTCGAGCAGGACGAGCTCGCGCTCGAGTCCCACCGTCGGGCGGTAGCCGCACGCCCGCTGTTCGCCGAGGAGATCGTCCCGGTCGGAGACGTCGACACCGACGAGCACCCCCGAGCCGACGCGACCCTCGACGCGCTCAGCGCCCTGCGACCGGTCCTCTGGA
>JAJYYT010000088.1:7677-8157 GCA_021800645.1 Actinomycetes bacterium | reverse complement strand
TTGGCCACCGCGGCCTGCTCCTGCAGCGTGATCCCCTGAGCCACCGGCTGGCCCTCCTTTTCCGGCATGACCCGATCGAGTCCGCCCTCGTCAACATCGTGGTGCCGGTCCGGGCGCGCGACGACTGCGCCGCCGTCCGCGGCCGACGCGGTCTCCGCGGTCGGCGCGGCCGGCGCGGTCTGCGTGGTCGGCTCGACCAGCTCACTGCTCGGCCTCTGCGCCCCGCTGCGCCGCCGCCTGCGCCGCCGCGAGCCCGAGCTCACCGACGCAGCGTTCTCCCCGCTGCTCGCGCCGGCGGGCGCACGGGCGGCCGATGCCTCGCGTGATGCCCGGCCGCCGGCTGTGCGGCTCGCCTCGGTCGTGCGGCGTCCCGTTCGAGTCCCGCCGGCGCGACCGCTCCCCGTGTGGCCGACATCTGCCTGGCCGCGTTCTCGCCTCCGGCGAACCCTCTTCGGCCGAACTTCTGCGGGGCGTACGCGT
>JAJYYT010000088.1:0-7667 GCA_021800645.1 Actinomycetes bacterium | reverse complement strand
GCACACGCCCGAAGAGGCCCGTCTTGGGCTCGGCCAAGACCACGACCTCGGCGTCCGTCTCCGCCACCCCCAGCTGGTCGAGGGCCCGCTCCTTCGCCTCGTCGACCGATCTCCCCGTCTTCTCGACCCATTCCACGGTCAGCGGGCCCTTCGTGCACGCTTCGACTTCGATCTCGGATGGGGCTTCGGCGCCGGCTCGGGCGGGGTGGCTGCGCTGCCGCCCCGCCTTCCGGGCCTGGCCTTGCCGTTTGCCGCCCCGTTCCCTCCGTTGCGAGCCGGCGCTGGCGCATCGGTCACGCCCTTTTTGGACCCGAAGGGGAGGAGACCGCGTTCGCCACTGGTCACCGGCGCGACCGCTGCCCGGTCCTGGGCCGCCGGCGAGGTCGACGACCTCGCTTCCACCACCGCCTTGGACGCCGCGGGCTTCCCCTTGGTCCCGATCTGGTGCTCGCCGGGGGACTGCACCAGCCCGTATCGGAAGATGAGATCCTGCGTCAGCACCCGGATCGCCGAAGACACGATCATGTAGATCACCACCCCAGCGGGGACGAGGAAGTAGATGTACGCGAAGATCAGCGGCATCACCCGCTGCATCGTCTGCATCTGCTGGGGTATCTGCTGCTGCGCGTTGTTCTTCTTGTTGCGCCGGGTCATCTGCGCCATCTGGAAATATTGCAGGGCTACTGCAACAGCGAGGAGTGCGAAGTACGGGATGTAGTCGACCCAGTGCGCATGGTGTGTGAGGGGCTTCGCTGCGAGGTTCAAGCCGATCGAATGCATCACCCCGGGCGTCTTGATCAAGTTCTGGTAGATCGCAGAATGGTGCGGGACGTAGCGCGGTGTCGCGCAGGTCGCCTGGTGCGCGGCAGGATGGCAGACCTTGTGGCCTGTACCGAGCTTTGTGCCCGGCTTCACCGTGTTGGCGAGGCCGCGGATGACGTCGTAGAGGACGATGAACGCCGGCATCTGCAGGAACATCGGCAGGCAGCCGCCGGTCGGGCTCACACCGCGCTCGCGGTAGAGCTTCATCATCTCCTCGTTGAGCTGCTGGCGGTTCTCGGCACCCTTGTACTTCGCCCGGAGCTTCTGCATCTCGGGCTGGAGGGCTTGCATCGCGAGCATCGACCGGGTGCTCTTGATGGTGAGCGGCGTGAGGAGCGCCATGATCAGCACCGTGAGCAGCAGGATCGCCACTGCGTATGTCGGGACGATGCCATAGATCCACGCCAGCACGTCTGCGATCGCGACGAACAGCGGATGGAAGATGTCACCGATGGCCTTGAACAACGAGTTCTCCGCGAGCAGGAGCGGCGGGTGCACGGTCAGTCCTCCCTCCGCTTGCGCCGGCGGACCTCGAGCGGGACGAGGTCCACCCCGTGGCCGCCCAACGGGTGGCAGCGGGCGACCCGGCGGGCGGCGAGCCACAGCCCGCGCCAAGCGCCGTGGCGCTCCACTGCCTCGACCGCGTAGGCCGAGCAGCTCGGATAGAAGCGGCACGGCGACACGTGGCCCGCCCTGGCGGCCTGGTAGACGCGCAGCATCCCCAGCGCCGCCCGCCGGCCGGCACCACGGTGCGTGCCCTCGGTCTTCGACGCGGACACCGCGGGCACATCCTCGTCGGCGCCGAGCCTGCGTTCTCCGGCGTGCCGCAAGGTCACCTCGGCCCCTGTCCTCTCTCACCCGTGGCGCATCCCGCTGCAGCCCGGGCTGCAGCGCCGACGGCGTCGCACAGTTCGCCGAATCCCATCCGCGCTGCATCCGGCCTCGCGCGGACCAGGTAGGCGCCCGGCTCGAGCGTAGGGGCGGCAGTCCGTACCGCCTCTCGGAGGCGGCGCCGCAGCCGGTTGCGTGCGACTGCACCGCCGTGACGCCGTCCAACGGCGTAGGCGGCCAGGGGCAGGTGCGTGTTCTCGTCCGAGCGGCTGAACACCACGCTCACCGGCCCGCGCTGCGCCCGGCCATCGGGGCGAGCCAGGGCACGGAACGTCGCCTGCCTGCGGATCCTTCCCACTATGGGTGCCATCGTCTTGTCGGGCGCGGGCAGCGAAGCGGACGCCGGCTCACACCGTCAGCCGATGACGCCCCTTGAGCCGCCTCGCCTTCAGGATCGCCCGGCCGGCACGCGTCGACATGCGATGGCGGAACCCGTGCCGCTTCGCTCGCTTGCGCGTGTTGGGTTGGTAGGTTCGCTTCACGTCCGTAAACCTTTCCGCGTTGCTCGGGGCACGTCCCAGCGGGCCGGCACCGGCGCACGGACCACCGCGGGGCCTGTCGTGGGCCGCGAGGTCGCCGCGCGATCGTACGCGACAGTGCCCGGTCACACTAGTCGGCCCCCGCGGGCCACGCTGAGCCAGGTTGCCACTAGTCCGAGTCGCTTCGACGGTGTACGTTCGACCGACCACGGCGCTCGCTAGGTCCACAACCTGTGGAGCACGCTGTGGACGACGACCGCCTCGGGTGCGCGGAGGAGCAGGTGGAAGAGACGAGAGGCCTGTGGACCAGGTGTGCCGCGCCACTTCGTGAGCAGGTGTCGGACACGACCTGGCAGATGTGGCTCTCCAACATCGAGCCCGTCTCCTACGACGGGGGGACGATGGTGCTCGCCGTCCCGAATTCGGTGGTCCGCGAACGCGTCGAGGGCCGCTTCCTCCCGCTGCTCACCCAGGCCGTCTCCTCGGCCGCCGGCCATGCGGTCCGCGTGCGTCTCGAGGTGGCCGACAGCGCCGGCTCGGCGCCGACCGCGCTCCTCGAAGCCCACGGGACGGCCCGGGCCGTCCCTCTTGGAGAGTCCGCACCCTACGGACCGTCGTACTCGACGACCCCGGTGTCCCCCGGGCCGCGCCCGCAGACCGGCCTGCAGCCGACCCCTGGCCCGGGTCCGGGCCCGCAGACCGGCCCGCGCACCCACGGAGCCCAGCGGGTCGCCGAGCCCCGGGTGGGGGCAGCCGTAACGCTCGACCGGCAGTACACCTTCGAGAGCTTCGTCGCCGCCTCCTCCAATCGGCTCGCGCATGCCGCCGCGCAGGCGGTGGCCGAAACGCCGGGCCGCTCCTACAACCCCCTGTTCATCTACGGGGACTCCGGGCTCGGCAAGACGCATCTATTGCATGCGATCGGCAACTATGTGCAGGAGAACTTCCCGGTGCGCACCGTGCTCTACGTCACGACCGAGACCTTCATGAACGATTTCGTCGACTCGTTGCGCAAGGCGGAGACGATCGCGTTCAAGCGCCGCTACCGCGAGTGCGACGTGCTCCTCATCGACGACGTCCAGTTCATGGAGAACAAAGAGGGCCTCCAGGAGGAGTTCTTCCACACCTACAACGATCTCCACGGCGCGGGGAAGCAGATCGTGCTCACCTCGGACCGCCCGCCCAGGTCCATCGAGACGCTCGAAGACCGGCTCCGCAGCCGCTTCATGTCCGGCTTGATCACGGAGGTCGACCCGCCGGACCTCGAGACCCGGCTGGCGATCCTGCGCAAGAAGGCCGAGGCCGACCACGACGACATCCCCGACGACGTCCTCGAGTTCATCGCCACGCACGTGAAGAACAACATCCGCGAGCTCGAGGGCGCGCTCATCAGGGTCACGGCGTTCGCGAGCTTGAGCCGGGAGGCGATCTCGCTCGATCTCGCAGAGCACGTGCTCGAGGACATCGTCTCGAGCGTGGAGCCGCGTCAGATCACGCCCCAGATGATCCTGGAAGCGACCGCCGCGAGCTACGGCTTCACGATCGACGCACTGTGTGGCCCGAGCCGTACGCGGCCGCTCGTCACCGCTCGCCAGGTCGCGATGTACCTCGTTCGCAACCTGACCGACTACAGCTACCCTGCGATCGCGCGCGTGTTCGGCGGACGCGACCACACCACCGTCATCCATGCAGTCGACAAGATCACGACTCACATGAAGGAACGGCGCCAGCTCTACGAGCAGGTGACGGATCTCACGGTCAAGATCAGGAACGGCGCGTGAGCTCCGCCTGCCCCTCCCTGTGCACGATGACCGCACATCCTGTGGACGACCGGTCCCCTCGTCCACAGACGCGCACGCCCGAGCCCGTCTGCGACCATTGCGCTCCACCGCGCCAGGTCCGCGCGGTGGACGACCGCACTCGCCTGACCAGGCACGGCGCCCGCGTGTCCACAATCCCCAGCACTATTACCCCTGGAGTGATCTCTCCACTTCCAAAGACGCGGGAAAGGATGATGCGGTGAAATTCCGGTCCGAACGGGACTCTCTCGCTGACGTGCTCGTCGCAGCAGGACGGGCGGTGGGGGGAAGAGCGAGCTCGTCCGCGGTGCTCTCCGGGCTCATGCTGCGCACGGAGGGCAACCTCCTGGAGGTGACCGGCACGGATCTCGACCTGACGATCCGGGTCGACCACGAGGTCATCGGCATCGAGGACGGCGTGTGCGTGGTCCCTTCGCGGCTCACCGCAGACGTCGTGCGGGCGCTCGAGGCCGGGGCGGTCACGGTGGACACCGATGACGACAAGGTGGAGATCTCTTCTGCGCGGGCGCACTTCGGGCTCCGCTCCTACCCGCCGGTCGAGTTCCCGATGCTTCCCCGTCCGGCTACGCCGACGGTGACGCTGCCACGGGGGGTACTGGTGGAGGCGTTGCGCCAGGTCGTGAGAGCCGCGTCCAACGACGACGCGCGGCCGCTGCTCACCGGTGTGCTCATGACCACCGAGGCGAAGACAGTGCGGCTGGTGGCGACCGACTCCTACCGGCTGTCGCTGCGCGACCTGCGCGGGACCGCGACCCTCCCCCAGGGGGGCGACGTGCTCGTGCCCGCCCGTGCGCTCGCAGAGCTTCTGAGGCTCGCGCCGGCAGGCGGTGCGCCGGGCGACGGCGAAGGGGCCGGCGCGGAAGTGGGGATCGCGCCCGGGACTTCGGACATCACGTTCGAGACCGGACGCGTACGGATCTCGACCCGGCTCCTCGAAGGGACCTACCCCGATTACCGTCAGCTGATCCCCGAGCACTACCCCAACCGCCTCCATGTCGGCAGGGAGTCCCTCCTCGCCGCGCTGCGTCGTGTACGGCTCCTCGTGAGGGACAACACGACGCCCGTCCGGCTCGCGATGCGACCGAACGGGGTGGACCTCTCGGTGGTCTCCCAGGAGATCGGCGACGCGAGTGAGACCGTCGACGGCGACTTCAGCGGAGAGCAGCTGGTGATCGCGTTCAACCCGGGCTACCTGATCGACGGGGTCGACGCCGTGCTCGACGACGAGGTGTTCATCGAGACGGACGATCCAGGCAAGCCTGCGACCGTCCGGGCCGCGGGCAGAGACGATTTCCGGTACCTGCTCATGCCGGTGCGGGTGTCCTGACGACGGCGGCCGAGTCCGGCGAGCGATCGCCGTCGAGCAGCAGCACCGAGCTCCGCGACTTGGAGCTCTTCGACGTCCGGCTCTTCGTCGAGGCCCGTCTCGGGCTCGAGCCAGGCTCCTCGACGGTGCTGACCGGGCCTAACGGCACGGGGAAGACCACGCTGCTCGAGGCCATCGCGTACCTGGGCTCGCAGCGGTCGTTCCGCACGTCCGCCCGCGATGCAATGGTCCGGGTCGGACGGGAGCGGGCGATCGTGCGAGCGCACCTCGAGCGAGAGTCCCGCCCGCTCGTCGTGGAGAGCGAGCTGCAGGCCCGCGGCGGGACGCGGACCCTCGTCAACCACCGGCCCGTCCACGGGCGCAGCGAGCTCGCCGACGCCGTCCCGGTGACGGTCTTCTCGCCGGACGACCTGGCGCTCGTGCAGGGACCCCCCGTGCGCCGGCGAGACCTGGTGGATGCCGCGCTGCGCCTGATCGACCCCCGCGCGGCGGCGGACCTCGACCAGCTGGACAAGGTGCTGCGCCAGCGCACCGCGCTCTTGCGCCAAGCCGGCGGGAAGCTGACGACGGAAGTGGCGTCGACCCTCGACGTCTGGGACGAACGGCTGGTGGTGAGCGGCGAGGCCGTCTCCGCGGCACGCCGTGCGCTCGTGGAGGATGCCAGCACCCCGGTGCAGGAGGCCTACGCAGGGCTCAGCTCCGCGCCGTCGTGTGCGGCGCCGGTGACGCTTGACTACGTCCGGGGATGGCAGGGGGATCTCGCTGGCGCGTTGGGTGCGAGCCGCAAAGACGACCTTCGCCGAGCCGCATGCACGGTCGGCCCGCACCGCGACGAGGTGATCTTGCGGATCGACGGACGTGACGCCCGAGCGCGCGCGTCCCAGGGTGAGCAACGCAGCCTCGCCCTCGCCCTCCGGCTCGGACTGCACCGCCTGGTGACCCAGCGCCGGGGCAGCACGCCGCTCCTCCTCCTCGACGACGTCTTCTCCGAGCTCGACCCGCAGCGGAGCCGAGCCCTGGCGCGCCACCTCCCGCCGGGCCAGACGCTGCTCACCACCGCGACCGACCTGCCCGAAGGCATCGAGGTGGGTGCGGTGCTCGACGTGCGGAGCCTCGGACGGCGCTCGTGACCAGGCCCGCTCGCAGGCGGCGCGGCGGCACGGACCGGGGACCGCGACCGTTGGAGGAGTCCCTCGACGAGCTCGTCGCAGGCCTGGCGCCCCGACCACCGGGGGGGAGCGGCCCGGGACCGGGCGGGTCCGCCGAAGGGGGCGGTCCGCCGCAGCCGCCCGGGCGCGCCGTGGCCGCGGCAGCGCTGGGCACGGTCTTCTCGAGGTGGGAGGAGCTGGTCGGACCGGCGGTCGCCAGGCACACGAGGCCGCTCCGCCTGGAAGGGGGCGTCCTGGTCGTCGCTGTCGACCGGCCGCCGTGGGCCACCCAGGTGCGGCTCCTGTCGCCGGGCATCCTCGCATGTGTGACGGAGCGGACCGGGGAGCGCCTCGAACGGCTCGACGTGGTGGTCCGGCCCTTCGGGTGACACGCACTCGGGTGACACGCACGGACGGCTCGGCCCCGCGGGCGTCGCCGGCGCGCGCGAGATCCCGGGGCGGGGCGACCGTTGCGTGAGGAGGCACCGCCCACCCGGCCGCCAAGAGCAGCCGCGGACAGCCTCGGGAAGCCTCGGAAGCCTCGGGAAGCGCAGTCCGTCGGTGGGCCTCAGGTAGAATGAGCTGTCCGTGAGATGCACGGAAGCGGCCTCTTCTCCCGAGGTGGCAGTGGCGCGGACGTCGGGACGACCGGGTCGAAGGAGCGCGCCCGCCGGGCGCGGCGAGGAGGCAGAGCGTGGCAGCTGACGGTGGCTCGTACATGGCGAGCGACATCACCGTCCTCGAAGGGCTCGAGCCCGTCCGCCTCCGGCCGGGGATGTACATCGGCTCGACCGGCCCCACCGGGCTGCACCACCTCGTGTGGGAGATCGTGGACAACGCCGTCGACGAGGCGATGGCGGGCTACTGCACACGGATCGACGTGACGCTCCTGGCGGACGGGGGTTGCAGGGTCCAGACAAACGGCCGCGGGATCCCCGTGGACCCGCACCCGCAGTACCCGGACCGTTCTGCCGCTGAGATCGTCTACACGACCCTGCACGCCGGCGGGAAGTTCGGTGGCCGGGGCTACAAGGTCTCCGGCGGCCTGCACGGCGTCGGCGCGTCGGTGGTGAACGCGCTCTCCACCCGGCTGGTGCTCGAGATCGACCGGGACGGCAAGCACCACGTGATGGAGTTCGTCAACGGCGGCGAGATCAAGACCCCCCTCGAGGTGACGGGC
>JAJYYT010000087.1 GCA_021800645.1 Actinomycetes bacterium | reverse complement strand
TCCGGCGCTGCGAGGAGGGAGGAGACGAGGAAGGGGAGGAGCGCGTAGGGGAGGAGGATCCCGAACTGCCCGGCCGTGGCGCGCTCGAAGGCGAAGGGCGAGAGGGCGTAGAGGAGCCCCGCGCCGAGCCGGGCGGGGAGGCTGCCCCCGACGAGGCGGCTCGCCGACCAGGTGGCGAGGGGGATGACCGCCACGGGCACGAGCCACGAGCCGGCCGCACCGGCCAGGTGCACGAGGCCGGCTGCGACGAGCCCGAGGGGGAGCCCGGCGACCACACCGCCCGACAGTCCGTAGGCGGAGGGCGGGACGACGGCTTCGCGGGGGCCGCTCGACCAGTCGAGGAGGAGGAACCAGCCGCCGTGGAAGAAGGGTCCGAGGAAGGCGGCGAGACTGGCGAGGAGGCCGACGACCACGACCAACGCGGTCAGTCCAGGGACGGCGGCACCGTTCGGGCGAACCGCGCCATCTGTCCCGCCTCGCCCGAGCGCCCCGTGCGCCTCCAACGGCCAGCTCCGAACTGCGCTTTCGCTCACTGCACCGACCCCGCCACGGTCGAACCGTAGCGGCAGTCCACCCGTTCGGAGCGGCTCAGCGGAGCAGCTGTGCCATGCCGAGGCCGGGAATCCGGCTGGGGTCGTGCCAGCCCACCCGGAAGCCGAGTCTCGCGAGGTGCGCTCGCAGCTCGGACCAGGAGTGCCTCGGGACGGGATGGTACTCGAGCAGGATGCAGCGGACCGACTCCCAGAGTGTCGCGTCCGACTCCAGGACGATCCCGTACTCGCCTCCCTCGCAGTCGAGCTTGACCAGGTCGGGCGGTCCCCCCACCGAGAATGCGGTCGCGAGGTCGACGACCGGGACGTCGATCCCCTCGGCGTTCTCCGGAGCGAGTGCACGCTGGAGCGTCGCCTCGCGAGACGCAGCCACCGTGCGCAGGAGCCGTGCGGTACCGGCAGTCGCCCCGACCGCTGCCTGGTGGAAGATGACTCGGTCTTCGAGCCCATTCGCCCGGATGTTCCGTTCGAGGTAGGCGGCGGTCTCTGGGGCGGGCTCGAAGCACGTGACGGTAGCGCGCGGGTATCGCGAGGCGAGCGTGACCGCGAAGGACCCGACGTGCGCTCCGATGTCGACCACCCGGAGGGTCTCGGAACGACTCCGCTCCCACGGGAGACGCCCCAGTCGGTATGCGTCGTCGACGAGGACCTCGAGAACGGGCCAGGAGGATACGCTCGTGCGTGACGCTCGGAGGGTTGGTCCGGACCGTGCCGTCACGACCAGGTCCCTCGGGAGGAGCCTGGCGGTCCCGGGGACGTGCCCGAGCGCCACGACGGCTGCCGTGCGGGCTCCGTGCTCGCAGCATCGAACCAGTCGCGCAGTATGCAGTGCCTTCCCCCAGGCGTTGCGGGCGACCCTGTATGCCTGCGGACGTTCGGTGGTCGTCCGATCCTGACGCCTGGGGTCGGAAGGGGCGCCCATGGCAGCTCCGACTGGTGGTTGGCGCGTACCCGATGGGACCTCCTTGGTCGACGCGGCCGTCTTCCAGCGGTCTTCGAACGGTGCGGGACTGTAGCGGTGCATCGCTGCCGAAACCAACCTGGCCACGGCGTACGCGGGCGGCCCGAGCGGCTCGCGCCTCACGGCGCGGACGAGTGCGCGGAGCAGCTCGTTCCGCGGCACCGTGGCCGAAGAGGAAGGTACCTGGGTTCCCATCTCCCGCTCCGCGGCGAAGGCTCGATAGGTCTGGAGGTAGAAGTCCCGCCAGCTCCCGGCAGGGAGCACCTCCACGACTGCCGACTCGACCGAACGGTGGGGCGCGGCCTCCCGCGCCACATACGCGGCGAGCTGGGTGTCATCCGCCACAAACCCTGCACGCCACGAGAAACCGGCGAGCCGAGCGGGGCGGATGGCGAAGAGTGGCCCCGCCGCCCGAATCGCCGAAGGGCCGGCGCTCCGGGCCAGCTCCTCCACCACGGCCAGTTGGAACCGAGACGCCAGCCGCCGCCGCCGCGGTCCACTCGGGACGCAGATCCCCGACGCCACCGCGAGGGTGGGATCGGCTACGAAGGGCGTAACGAGCGCCTCGAGCGAGCGCTGCCCGACGCGAGCGTCGGCGTCGCAGACGACCATGACTGCCTCCGGCGCCCCGTGTTCCAGGAGGCGGCGGCGGGCCCCCTCGAGCTCGACGGCCTTCCCGAGCCGGGCTGCGCTCCGCCGGATGGTGAGCGGAACGTCCTGATGATCTCGAGCCCACGCCGCCGCTCGCTCCACCGTCGAGTCGGATGAGGCGTCGTCGAGCACGATCCACTCCAACCACTCGGCTCCGTCCGGGAGGGCGGCGTCGCGGAGTGCGTCCAGGCAGGCGCCGATCGTACGCTCCTCGTTGTAGCAGGGAACCACGAGTGTGCAGGGAGTCACCGCGTACCCTCCGAGGCACGAGCCCCTGCAGCAACGGGGCCGCCAGCTGCTCCGGGCGCAGGTCGAGCGTCGGCACCGGGAGCGACGATGGCGCGCAGTGCCCGCTCCCATGCGGTCGAGACCACGCGCTCGCCGTGGTGCGCGTCGAGCCACCGAGCCTGAGCTGCGGCAAGCGCCGCTCGCTCTTCGCCGCCTCGCTCTTGGCCAATTGCATCGAGGACGGCGCGTGGGAGCGCGTCGAGTGGGACCGAGACGGTCCCCGGTGCACCTTCGATCCCCTCGAATGCAGCCGGAGTGCCGACGACCGGCTTGCCGTGGGCCAGGTAGTGGAGCACCTTCGTCTTCACACCCGCCCCGGCTGCGAGTGGAGCGAGGCAGAGATCTGCCGCCCCGATGACGGCGTCGGCGTCCGCGACGAAGCCAAGTCCGACCAGTGTGCACGCGATCCTCTGGTTCCGCGAGAGCATCTCGACGATCCGGTCCGTTCCTTCACCGACCAGGACCAAGGAGGTGTTGGCCGGGAGGAGGGGTGCGAGCGTCGCCACCAGCCACTTCGCCGCGACCGCGTTGTGCTTCCCCACGGTTGCACCCACGAAGACTAGGCGGGGGCCGGCGGGTGCACGGTCCAGACTCGGAGGGGCCGACCCCGGGGACGCATCGCCCCCGACAAGCGACCGCGGGCCCCAGCTGTCTTCCCGTGGCGACGGTTGGGTCGCTCGCCGGGGTGGCGCGTGCGGCACGACGACGACCTTGTCCCGGCAGGCCGGAAAGTACGCCCGCCAGGACACCGCCTCGGCCTCGCTGATCGCAACGACTGCAGCGCTCGACCTTGCAGCGAGCTGTTCCAGCAGCCACCACGCGCCGAGCCGTGCAAGGACTGCGGGGCGCCGCGGGAGGCGAGAGTAGTGAAGCGTTTCGCACTCGTTCGTGTCCCAGACGACGGGCACCCCGCGCCGCCCGAGGAGCACCGCAGGCAACAGGAGCGCCGATTCCACGACAATGCAATCCACCTCGCGAGCGAGCGCCCGGACGACACGGACGAGCTCGAGGGAGAACCCGAGCCGGAGTGGCCTCCGGAGGACGCGGATGGTCTCCGGCTCCCCGTCCCGACCAGCGCGGGTCTCGGGCGAGGTACTGACGAGCGAGACCCGGATACCGAGTCCTGCCAAGCTCCCCACGGTGGTGTTCGCGCGCACGGGGAGTCCGGAGTTCGGTTGGAGCACGGGCCCGAAGGAGACGACGGCGACTGCCGCCGGGAGCGCCCCTTCTCCAGCCGGCCTGGAACCTCCCGCTCGGGAGCGACCAGTGCTGGGAAGCCGCGGGCCGCGCGCACTCCGGAGTATCCCGATCCCGGCAGCGACCGCCTCACCGGTCTTGAGGAGGACGAGCCCCGCGCCCAGCCGAGGTCCGCGGCCGAGGAGCAGGGTGGGCCGCCGCAGGTACGGGCGATCGAGGGCCCCGAGGCTCGACGTGCCATGCGTCCCCACGTACTCACGAAGCCCCGGGCCGTAGTACGCCTTCTTCCGCCAGAGGTCGAGGAGGGTCGGCCGCCCCTCGTCGTGCTCGATCATGGTGGTCACCCGTTCGACCGATGCGAGCTGGCGGACGCGACCGGTGAGGTCCCAATCCTCGCCCCCCGGGAGTCCCCCGACGTCGAAGCCTCCCGCCTCCTCGAACACCTCCCGCCGGAAGAACCGGGCCGCTTCGACGCTGTCGCTCCCGACGTAGAAGGAGCGCTCGAACGCCCGGACCTCGGCCCAGAAACCCTCGCCGAAGGAGCGTTCGGGCACGATCACGGCGCCTGCGCCGGTCCGGAGCGCTGCGACTGCCTCGGCCACCACCTCCCTGCCCACGACCATGTCGGCGTCGATGAAGCCGAGGAACGGGGCTGGGACCAGCGCCGCTCCGAGGTTCCGCTGCGCCGAGCGCTCGGGCCCCGCGACCGCCACGACGTCGGCGAGCCGGCAGGCGATTGCTTGTGTCTCGTCCTCGGAGTGGTTGTCCACGACCACGACCACGCACCGCTCGGACTGTGAGCGGAGCGAGGCGAGGCACGCCCCGAGCGTGGGGGCGGCGTTCCGGGTCGGCACCACCACCGTGACCTCGGCGGCGCGCTCATCGGACAGGCACCTGAGCAGCGTCGGTCCTGACGGCGTGCTCATCGCGCCCCCACCCACCCTCGTCTGCGCCCGAGTGCGAGGGCAGCGCCTGCCAACGCGAGTGCACCAACGGCCAGCCCGATCTCGTCCCTCGACTCGTGCTCGACGAGGCTGTAGGTGGCACTCGCTGGTGGACCGGAGTTCGTCAAGGCTCCCGGCTGTACCCACCCGTTCCGCAGTCCGTCCACGACGACGTGCTCGCCGGCCGGCCCGAACCACGCGGTCGAGAAGCCCGTGTTCGCGACGAGGAGCTGCTCGTGAGGTCCCGGCGTGATCGGCGACGCCAGGACGGCCACCGCTGGTGCGAAGGGGAGCGAGCGCGCCGTCACGCCTGCATACTCCTCGACGGAATGTTGCCCGGGGGAGTCCACGAACGCGTAGAGGAAGAGCGACAGCTCGGTGGTTCCGGGGTCCGGGTGGATGACGGTGCTGTAGGACTGCCAACCTGGCCCAGTAGGGAGCGGGTTGGCGGCCGCGCAGCGGTCGACCGGCTGCTCCCACACGCAGACCGCTGCTGGTGCCCCCGGGATCGACCTCGTCGACAGCCTGAGGAGGAGATCTCCCCCGTGCCAGTCGAGGTGCTGTGCCTCACAGGCGGCGTCGACGGTTGCGTTCAGGCGCAGGGCCGCCAATGCCCCCCCAGGGCCGCCGTGTGGCAGAACCGTGGCGTTCAGGATGTTCGGGGGCGCAACGGCTGTGGCGTCATCGCAGTTGCCAACGGGACCCCACGGCCCGGCCGCGAAGTTCCCATCCCGGAGCAGCGACGGCCCGACTGGTACGCCAATCCGGAGCACGCGTTGTGCCTCCCGCCCGCGCCCGACTGCCGCGTGGAGGTCGCGCGCAGTGAGCCGGCGCGGCGGGGGTCGGATCGCCAGCACGGCGATCCGGTAGTGCCGCCCTGGGTGCTCGATGACCGAGGTCGTGAGGGTTCCTCCGGAGAGACGCCAGGTGGCGACCGGCGGGAGCTGGTAGACGGCGAGGTGTCCTGCGACGGGTGGCTCGCTCACGAGCGAGGTGTTGCTCGGGAGCAGGGCGAGGGTCCGCAGGTCCGGGGCAGTCGTGTTGATGGTGGCGAAGCCGGTGGTGCCCTTCGCAGTACGCCGAAGTGCGAAGACGAAGAGCGGCCCTGAGCGATGGACGAGGTGCGCCAGTGGATCCTGCTGCAGGCGAGCCACGAGGAGGGCTGGGGAGGTGATCTGTCGGTCCGGGAAGCCCGCCTCGATGTCGCCTCGTACCAGGATCAGCGGGGTGCCTGTGGCTGCGAGCAGCCGCGCCGCTTCCCCCCAGTCCCGTGCGCTGAGCGCCTCGGCTTCGAGCTGTACCGCGGCGAGCAGCTCGTTGGACACTTGGTCGTAGCCCTGGCCGCTCGGGTCCACGACGGGTCGGTCGAGCAGGTTCTCGATGAAGCCGTCGTTGCCGTAGTACCAGGTGTAGGGCATCTGGTAGAAGTCGTCGGGTGGCAGGACGAGGAGATGTCCCGCCGGAGCTGCCGTCGAGTTGAGGTAGGACGCGAGCGCCTCCCAGTACGGGGGGACCCGGACGTGGGAGGAGGGAAAGGGCGGCCGAGCGCCGGGCACGACTGCTCCCGTCCAGAGTGGGAAGCTCGCCAGGGCGACGGCTGCCACTGCGGTGAGGGCGAGACCCTGTGAACCGCTCAGGGGGCGCGCTCTCCGGGTCCGGACGCCCTCGGCTGTGCCAAGGACTGGCTCCGCGGCGGGTCGACGAAGTTGCTCCACCAGGATCCCGACGAGCAGCGCGGTGCCGAGCGAGGCCAGCATCAGGAACCGGCCGGGCTCCTGGAGCAACCAGCCGTAGGGGAGGGAGTACAGCGGGTCGAAGAGCAGGTCTCCGGGCGCATGGGTACCGGTGCTCAACACCATGATGACGAGCGTGAGAAGTGCGATACCGGCAGCCGTTTGCCTGAGGCGCTCCGTTCGCTCGTCCTGACCCCGCCACACGGTGAGCACGCCGAAGCTCACGAGCGGCAGCAGCGGTCGGACCAGGACGAGGGGCAGGCGAGCGAAGTCCCGTGCGTAGGGGTAGTAGGCCGGGAATCGCCATCCCCAGGAGTTGTTGAGCCACAGCCCGTTCGCGAGTGTGGCCCGACCCTCGGTGAACCCCCACCGGGAGAGCGACGAGAGCTCCCCGGTTGCCACCACGGTCACGGCGACTCGGTCCGGGACGAGCCAGTACGCAGAGGCGCCGACGAGCGCAAGGCCAGCGACGGCGAGCGCGAAGAGGGAGCGAGCTGCGGCGCTCCGGCCGAAGCGCAGCCATGCGAGCAGTGGTGTGAAGAGGAGCGTCCCCGCCAGCATTCCGACCAGCGGCGGGTTGGCGTACGCGAAGCCGACGAAGGGTGCGGCGAGCACGAAGCCGGCGATCGTCACCCAGAGCGGGACCGACCGCGTCGCGGTTGCCAGCAGGACTGCCGGCAGCGCGGCGAGGAGGACCATCGCGACGAGGTAGACGTCGTTCACGTCGACGTTGCTCAGCACGTACGGGCTGAACGCGTAGAGGAGCGCCGTGGCGACACCCGCCGCCGGGCCCAGCTTGAGCGCGCGCGCCAGTGCAGCAGCTGCGAGGGGGATCGCCGCGAGCAGCAGCGTCAGCCAGAGGCGCTGCGCGAGCGCGCCCGATCCCCCTGCCACGTGCACTGCCCAGTCGAGAGCCGCCCAGGGGAGTTGGCCCTCGGCCTGGCCGGGGCCACCCAGGTTCGTCCCCGACCAGGCGATCGGCGCGAAGAGGCGGCCGATCCAGGCCGTCCCGATCGGTGGCGCGATGTCGCCCCCGGCGATCGCAGTACCAGCGCGGAACCAGGTCTGGGCGACCAGCCCCGCGGCCGCCCCGACGCCGAGCAGTGTCCAGCGCCAGGCTCGTCGCCCGGCCCGAGCCTGGGGCCCTGGGGGCTCGGGCCGGCTCGCCACGCGTCCGCCGCCAGACGCCGAGCTCGGGAGCACCTCGAGCACCGCCGCAGCGACCAGCGCGACTACCCCTGCGTCCGCCAGGACGTTCTGTGGGTTGCCCGGCGGGAACGCCTCTGCGAGTCCGACCAGGAGCAGGCCGGCCAGCGCGAGCGCCACTGCGACGCGTCGACGGGACGGCCGCCAGAGCTTCCCGGAGCTGCCCGGCGGGCGGTCGGGGGGAGGGGTGCCGTCCTCGTCGAGGTCAGCCTGCGCCGCGGCCGTCCGGTCGAGGACGGTCACCGAGGACCGCCCCGGTGATTCGGCAGGCGGCTGTCGTCCGACCGCGGCCCGTTGTTCGGTGGGGGGGAGCAGGCGGAGGTGTTCAGAGTGTTCCCTCACCCGCTTCTCGGAGCACGAGCTCGTCCCTCGGCGCCGCCCCGGCCAGTCGCGCGCCGCCTGCAGGTGACGACCGGCTCTCCCGAGCGGGTAACACCGGCCGAGCCGGCACCGCCGGCGCTGCCGCGGAGAGGACTCGGTGGGCGACCTCCGACCACCCCTGGCCCCCCCCCGCCTCCACCTCGGGCAGCCGCTCCATCCACCCCGGCAGCAGCGCCGCCGCCCGCTCGGCGAGCGCAGCGGGGTTCGGGGCGACGAGCACCCCCCCGGACGCGCGGACGGAGTCCCGGAGCCCCGGCACGT
>JAJYYT010000086.1 GCA_021800645.1 Actinomycetes bacterium | reverse complement strand
GGCACATTGCTGGTCACCACCACATTCCGCCCTTGCCCACCCACTCTTAGCGCTTACTTGCTTTCAGACCCTTGCGGTACTAAAGGTGCCAACGCTATACAAGGCGCCAAGGGAGGTTAGCAGTCATGAAGAAGGTTCTCATTACCCTCATGACTACATTGAGCCTACTAGTCGTCGGCACAACGAACGCCGCCTCCGCCGTTGCGACGCCCGTCGGTGCCCCGACGGGCTGTGGTCCGGCTTGGACGGTTGTCGGTGGCGGCGCCTTCTGGTACGGAACGGCAGTCATCTCGCCGAGCGATATTTGGGTTGTGGGCGTCGGAGCTAACGGGCAGCCAGCGACGGAGCTTTGGAACGGCTCCACGTGGACCTCGATGAACGCGGCGAGCCTCGACAGCCGCACGCCGTCCTCCCCGATCATCGCGGGGTCCGCGCCCGCTGCGCGCATGGCGTCGGCCAGGCTCACCCCGCTGGCGTCGCGTAGCGCCCGGGCACGCGCCGGGTCCAGCTCACCCACCGAGAGCCGGCTGCCCAGGCACGCGACGCCGAAGCGCGCGCCCTCCTCCTCGGTGAAGGCGACGACCGCGATCGGTCTTTGCGGTACGTGCCCAGCCCCGCGCAGCTCGTCGAGCGCGAGGAATGCGGACACCACCCCGAGCGGACCGTCGTAGGCACCACCGCCCGGCACGCTGTCGAGGTGGCTCCCTGCGGCGATCGACCCCGCCCGCGGCGGGCCGTCGGAGGGGTCATGCCCCCACCACGCCCACAGGTTGCCGTTCCGGTCCTGCTCGAACGCGAGGCCCCGCGCGGCCGCCTCGCTGTGGAACCACGACCGCAGCTCGGCGTCCGCCTCGCCCCACGCGAACCGGTCGTAGCCTCCCTCCTTCCGCCGGCCGATCGGCACGAGCTCGGCCCAGAGCCGGCGGAAGCGTGTGACGAGCTCGCTCACGTCTCCCTCACCCGCGCCGGCTCACCGGATGGGGCCGGCTGCGGCGGCTGCCGCGTCGACCACCCCGCCCGCCGCGATGAACTTCTCCGCCGCGGCGAGCTCGGGCGAGGTGAACCTGTCGCGCCCCATCCCACCGACGTGCTCGCGCAGGCTCGCCACGACCGCAGCGGTCGCCGGAGCCGGAGCGAGCGGCCGTCGCAGCTCGAGCGCTCGTGCCGCGGTCACAAGCTCCACGGCCAGGATCCGCCGGAGGTTCGCGACGGCCAGCCGGAGCTTGCGCCCGGCGCTCCAGCCCATGGACACGTGGTCCTCCTGCATCGCCGAGCTCGGGATCGAATCGACACTCGCGGGCGCCGCCAGCCTCTTGTTGTCCGAGACCATCGCCGCCTGCGTGTACTGGGCGAGCATGAGCCCCGAGTCGACGCCGGGGTCGGCAGCGAGGAACGGCGGCAGCCCATGAGACCGCGCGGGGTCGAGCAGCCGGTCGGTGCGGCGCTCCGCCATCGACCCGAGGTCGGCGATCGCAATCGCAAGGAAGTCCATCGCGTAGCCGAGGGGCGCGCCGTGGAAGTTGCCGTTGGAGCTCACCTCCCCCGAGTCCAGCACGACCGGGTTGTCGATCGTCGCGGCGAGCTCGCGCTCGGCGACCGCCGCGGCGTGCGACGCGGTGTCGCGTCCGGCCCCGGCAACCTGCGGGGCGCAGCGGCAGGAGTAGGCGTCCTGCACGCGTGGATCGCCCGTGCGGTGCGAGGCGACGATGGCAGATCCCGCCATGACGCGGTACATGTTGTCCGCGCTCACCGACTGGCCCGGGTGGGGTCGGAGCGGCGCGTGGAGCTCCGGCCGGTACGCCTGGTCGGTGCCGAGGAGCGCCTCCACGCTCATCGCCGCGGTGACGTCGACGGTGCGCAAGAGGAGGTCGAGGTCGGCCAGCGCGAGGATCAGCATCCCGAGCATGCCGTCGGTGCCGTTGATGAGCGCGAGCCCCTCCTTGGCGGCCAGGCGCACCGGGGCGATCCCTGCGGCGGCGAGCGCCCGGGCGGCCGGCACTCGGCCGCTCCCGCCCGGCCCGAGGACCTCGCCTTCCCCCATCATCGCGAGCGCGCAGTGCGCGAGCGGCGCGAGGTCGCCGCTGCAGCCAAGCGAGCCGTGCTCGGGCACGACGGGCGTGATCCCCGCGTTGAGCAGGGCAACGAAGGTCTCGGCGATCACCGGCCGGGCTCCGGTCCTCCCGGACGCGACCGTCTTGGCGCGCAGGAACATGAGCGCGCGCACGACCTCGCGCTCGACGGGATCGCCCATTCCGGCGGCGTGCGAGCGGATGAGGCTCACCTGCAGCTCGTCTCGCAGGCCCGGGGGGATGTGGCGAGTCGCGAGCGCGCCGAAGCCGGTGGAGATCCCGTAGGCGGGCTCTGCCGACGCGCCGAGACGCTCGACCGCCGCTCTGGACTCCTCCATGGCGCTGAAGGCGCGCTCGGTGAGGCGGACCGGGGTGTCCCGGCGCGCCACCGCGACGACCTCGGCCATCGTCGTGCCAGCGCTCCCCAGCTCGACGGGAGCCGCACCCCCAGACGGGCGCCCGACGTGGCCCTCGACGTCGCCGGCACCGCCGCTCGAAAGGATGCTCACCTCTTCACGCCGTCTCGGCGGCGGTCATGGGCACCCGGACGCCGAGCGCGCTCGCCACGGCCCCGGCTTCGTCGTAGCCCGCGTCGACGTGGCGCAGGACCCCCATGGTCGGATCGTTCGTCAGCACCCTCTCGAGCTTCTGGGCGGCGAGGTCCGAGCCGTCGGCGACGCACACCTGGCCCGCGTGGATGGAACGCCCGATGCCCACCCCCCCGCCGTGGTGGATCGACACCCACGAGGCACCGCTCGACGTCGCCACGAGGGCGTTCAGAAGCGGCCAGTCGGCGATCGCGTCCGAGCCGTCGCGCATCGCCTCGGTCTCCCGGTACGGCGAGGCGACCGAGCCGCAGTCGAGATGGTCGCGACCGATGACGATCGGCGCCGAGACCTCGCCGGAGGCGACCATCTCGTTGAACCGGAGCCCTGCGCGGTCGCGCTCGCCGAGGCCCAGCCAGCAGATCCGCGCCGGAAGCCCCTGGAATTGCACCCGTTCCCCGGCCACGCGGATCCAGCGCGCGAGCTTGTCGTTGTCGGGAAAGAGCCTCGTCACCGCGCTGTCCGTCGCCGTGATGTCCCTGGGGTCCCCCGAGAGCGCCGCCCAGCGGAACGGGCCCTTGCCCTCGCAGAAGAGCGGGCGGATGTAGGCGGGGACGAAGCCGGGATACTCGAACGCCCGGGTGAAGCCGCCGAGCAGCGCCTCGGCTCGCAGGCTGTTGCCGTAGTCGAACACCTCCGCGCCCTTGTCCATGAGCGCGACGAGGGCCTCGCAGTGGGTCGCCATCGCCGCGCGTGCCCTCCGCAGGTACTCGTCGGGGTCCCGGACCCGGAGGTCCGCGGCCGCCTCGAGGGTGAGCCCCGGCGGGAGGTAGCTCAACGGGTCGTGCGCGGGCGTCTGGTCGGTGGCGACGTCGACGGGCACGTCCCGGCGCACCAGCTCGGGCAGCACCTCCGCTCCGTTGGCGACGAGCCCGACCGAGAGGGGGCGCGCGTCGCGCCGTGCCCGCTCGGCGAGCTCGACCGCCTCCTCCAAGCTGTGGGCCAGGGTGTCGAGGTAACCGGTCGACAGCCGGCGTTCCACCCGGCTCGGGTCGACGTCGCAGCAGATCACCACCCCACCGTTGATGGTCACGGCGAGCGGCTGCGCCCCGCCCATGCCGCCGGCTCCCGAGGTGACGGTCAGGGTGCCCGCGAGCGAGCCTCCGAAGCGCTTCTCGGCGACCGCGGCGAACGTCTCGTAGGTGCCCTGGAGGATCCCCTGGGTGCCGATGTAGATCCACGAGCCCGCCGTCATCTGGCCGAACATCGTGAGACCGAGCGCTTCGAGCCTCCTGAATTCCTCCCACGTCGCCCATTCGGGAACGAGATTGGAGTTGGCGATGAGCACCCGGGGCGCCCACTCGTGGGTGGTGACCACGCCGACGGGACGTCCGGACTGCACGAGGAGGGTCTCGTCTGTGCCGAGCGCCGCGAGGGTCCTTTCGATCGCATGGAACGACGGCCAGTCCCGAGCCGCCTTTCCCGAGCCGCCGTAGACCACGAGCCGCTCGGGGTGCTCGGCGACCTCGGGGTCCAGATTGTTGCGCAGCATCCGGAAGGCGGCCTCCTGCGGCCACGCCTTGCAGGTGAGCGCCGTGCCGCGGGGGGCGCGCACGACCTCGCGACCCTCGCCCGGCGACCTCCGTGCGTCTGGTTCCACCGACGGCCACGCTACAGGGAGCCGAAGGTGCGGTCCTTGGCCCCGCGCCGGCCCTGCGTCAATCGGCTGGGCCGCTGGCGAGGGTGACCGCGGCCGACTGCGTCTGACCCGAGCGCGTGGTCCAGACCACCCTCACCGTGTCGCCCGGGTGGTAGCGCATCATGATCTTGGTCAACCCGCTCGGGCTTGTGACCGGCGTACCGCCGACGTTGGTGATGACGTCACCCGGTGCCAGTCCGGAGGTCTGCGCGGGAGTCCCCGCGATGACCTGCTGGACGATCGCGCCGCTCGTGGGCGACGTTGTGCCTGTGCTTGTCACTGTGCTCCCGAACCCGAGCCCGCCGACCGCTGTCGGGGCTCCCGCTGCCTGCACGTAGACGCCGAGGAACGGGGTGCCACCGATGTGCACCGTCGCACTCGGCCTCCCAGCGATGATCTGGTGCGCGATCGAGATCGCCTCGTTGATCGGGATGGAGTAGCCCTGGCCTGTCGCAGCGCCCTGGAAGCTGTACCCCTGGGCCGCCGAGGCGGCGGTGTCCATGCCCACGACCTTCCCCGAGGTGGTGACGAGGGGGCCACCGGAGTCGCCCGGCTGGATGTCCGCGTTGGTCTCGATGAGCCCGGTCAGGTGCTCGGTCGTTGTGCCGAGCGAGCCCCGGTCGCTCGCTGTGATCGCCTGGTCGAGCTTGGTCACCGATCCGCCGGCGGCGCTCGGCTGCCCGCCCGTTCCACCGGCGTTGCCGATCCCGACGATGGCCTGCCCGATCTTGACGGTCGACGAGTTGCCGAGGCGCACGGTCTTCAACCCCGACGCTCCCTTGAGCTGGATGACCGCGACGTCCTGTGTCCGCGTGTAGCCGAGCACGGTCGCCGCGTAGACCTTGCCGTTGCCAAGGTCGGTCGCCGTGATCTTGGTCGAGCCCTCGATCACGTGGTTGTTGGTGAGGACCTTGCCTGTCGAAGTGAGGACCATCCCCGTCCCGGCCGCCTCCTCTGTCTCGTAGCGCAGCACCGTGTTGATGTCGACGAGGCCCGGCGTCACCTTGGCCGCGATTGTCGCGATGTCGGAGGGCGCGCCGGTCGCTGACGAGATCTTTCCTGTGCTCGGTGTCCTGGTCACGGTTGTGCTTGTCGCTGTCGACCTCGCTGTGCCGCCGGGAATGAGGCGGCCAGCGGTCGGCGTCGCGTTGCCACCGTTCCAGACGCCGTAGCCGATGCCGACCCCGACGAGCAGCGCCAGCAGCGTCAGGCCGGCGGCCACGACCGCCACCACCCCCTTGCGTCGCCCGCGCCCTTGGGGTTGGGGGGCCGTCGGCTGGCCCCATCCGGCCTGCTGGCTCCAGCCGCCCTGCTGGCCCCAGCCCCACGGCGCGCCCGACCAGTGCCCGTACGCACCGTACGCACCGTAAGGGCCATAGGGGCCGTACCCGGTGGGGCTTTGGGGGGGGCCGGCAGCGTAGCCCCCGGCGGGCTGGCCGGCGTCCCCGGCGGGCTGGCCGGCGTCCCCGGCGGGCTGGCCGGCGTCCCCGGCGGGCTGGCCGGCGTAAGGCTGGCGCCACCAGGGCGCCTCCGACTGGCCCGCTGGCGGCGCGTCCGGCGCGTCCGCCTGGCCCGCCGTTCCCGACGGGTCGCTCGGTCCGGGCTCTGCGCCGGCGATGTGGTCCTCGGAACCGTCGCTCATCTTCTCTCCTCGCTCACCACACGTCCGGGGGCTCTCTGGAAGGGTACGAGCCTCTCTCAGAGATCCAGTACACCGGGTGTACCTAAGAGATCGCGAAGGACCGCATAGAACTCCCCTAAAACTCCCCCCAGCCGCGCGCCGCGCAGCGCGGCGCGCTCGCCCCCGGCGGCGCCGGCTCGAGCCGAGCGCGCCCGGGACCGGACCGTCTCACTCGCTTCCCGAGACCCTCGCGACCGCGGCGACCGCCTGCCCCTCGTCGAGGTTCATGACGCGGACTCCGGTCGCGTCGCGCCCCTGCGAGGCGATCTCACGCACCGGGGTGCGGATGACGACCCCGCCGGTCGACACGAGCAGGATCTCCTCATCGAGCCCGGCCATGAACGCGGCCACCACACGACCCCTCTTCGCGGTCAGACGGATCCCTCGCACGCCCTGGCCCCCTCGGGCCTGCCGGTTGAAGCGGTCCACCTTGGTGCGCTTGCCGTAGCCTGCGTCCGTCACCATCAGGATGTCGGCCCCTTCCCCGGCGACGTCGAGGGACACGAGCTCGTCGCCCTCTCGGAGGCGGATCCCCCGCACCCCGGCGGCGTCACGTCCCATCGGGCGGACGTCGTCCTCGGAGAACCGGATCGTCATGCCGGTCCTCGTCACCGCGAACAGCTCGTCGCCCCCCGCGGTGGCGACCACCCTGACGAGCTCGTCGCCCTCACGCAGATTGATCGCGATGAACCCCTCCCGACGGGACTTGTCGTACTCGCTGAACGCCGTCTTCTTCACCTGGCCGCGCGCGGTCGCGAAGACGAGGTAGTGATCCGCCGGGAAGTCGCGGGTCTCGACGACGGCCTGGATCGTCTCCCCCGGTTCGAGCGGCAGCAGGTTGACGAGCGCGGTCCCCCGTGCGGTCCGCTCCTTCATCGGGATCTCGTGGCCCCGGAGCCGGTAGACCCGCCCCCGGTTGGAGAAGAGCAGGAGGTACGACAGCGTCGTCGTGTGCACGACGTTCGTGACCAGATCCTCTTCCTTGAGGCGCGCCCCCTGCACCCCCCTTCCTCCACGTCCTTGCGTTCGGAAGGCGTCCGCCGAGACGGCCTTCACGTAGCCGGCGCCGGTCATCGTGACGACGATCTCCTCGTCGGCCACGAGGTCCTCGACCCCCAGCTCACCGGGGTCGTGGGTGATGACCGAGCGGCGCTCGTCGGCAAACTTGTCGCGGATCGCGGTCATCTCGGCCGCGATGACGCCGCGCAGCCTCGCGGGATCGGCGAGGATCGCCTCGAGCTCCGCGATCGTCACCCGGAGCTGCGCCATCTCCTCGTCCAGCTCCGTCCGGCCGAGGCGCGTGAGCCTTCCGAGGGTCATGTCGAGGATGTGGTTCGCCTGCTCTTCGCTGAAGGAGAAGGGCTCGGCCATGAGGGCCGACCGGGCAGCGGACCGGTCGTCGGAGGCCCGGATCGCCGCGATCACCGCGTCGAGCATCTCGATCGCCCGCAGGAGGCCCTCGACGATGTGGGCCCGGGCCTCGGCCTTCGCCAGTCGGAACTCGGAGCGGCGGCGGACGACCTCCACCTGGTGCGTCACGTAGTGCGTCAGCACCTGGGCGAGGTCGAGCGTACGGGGGACGCCGTCGACGAGCGCCAGCACGTTGACACCGAAGTTGGTCTGCAGCGGCGTGTGCTTGTAGAGCTTGTTCAAGACGACGTTGGCGTTCGCGTCCCGCTTGAGGCGGATGACCAGGCGGGTCTTCTTCCCCGCGGAGGAGTCGAGGACCTCCGCGATCCCCTCGATCTCCCCCGCCCGCACCAGGTCGTCGATCTTCTGGCTGATGACCGGCACCGAGGTCTGGTAGGGGATCTCAGTGACGATGATGCGCGTCCCGTCCCGGCCCTCCTCGATCTCGGCGAGCGCGCGCATCTTCACCGAGCCGCGCCCGGTGCGGTAGGCGTCGAGGATGCCCTGGCGACCGAGGATCTGGCCGCCCGTCGGGAAGTCGGGGCCCTTCACGAACTGCATAAGCTCGTCGGGAGTCGCCCCGGGGTGCTCGAGGAGGTACACCGCTGCGTCGATGACCTCTCCCATGTTGTGCGGAGGGATGTTCGTCGCCATCCCGACCGCGATCCCCTGGGACCCGTTCACCAACAGGTTGGGGAACCGCGCCGGGAGGACGACCGGTTGCTGGGTGCTGTTGGCGTAGTTCGGCTCGAAGTCGACGGTCTCCTCGTCGATCCA
>JAJYYT010000085.1 GCA_021800645.1 Actinomycetes bacterium | reverse complement strand
ACGGTCCGGTCGTCGGTTCGGACGGTGACGACCTCAGAGTCCATCTGGCCCGTCACCGAGCCCCTCGGCTGGCCCGTTCACCGAGCCCCTCGGCTTGGCCCGCCTCCGAGCCCCTCGGCTGGCTCCTGGCTGGCCCGTCGGCGTAGCCCGTCGGCATGGCCCGTCGGCATTGCGGTCAGCATGGCACCCGCGCGCCGCCTCCCGCATCCCCGGCTGCTCGCCGCCTCGCCCGAGCGACGTCGCTCACCACCTGCTCGACGCTCCAGGCCACCCCTTCGGTCGCCACCGTGACGCCGTCGACGAGGACGAAGAACGGGGGGCCGTGGACGCGGTACGTCCGCCATGCGGTGCCGGACATCACGAGGAACCCGGAAGCGCTGGCGGGCTCAACGCCCGTCAGCGCGGCGAGCGCGTCGGGCTCCTCGTCCCTCGGGTCGCGGGCCACGACCACCGCCGCGACCTGTGGATCGAGGCCGCAGTCCTCTCGTGCGAGCGGCAACCTCCAGAACGGCCCACAGCCGTCGCAGTGCGAGGTGAGGAAGAGGACGAGCGTCCAGTGCCCCGGGGAGGTCAGCTCGAGCATCCGGCGGCGGCCCAGGAGGTCCCACCCTTCGACGTCCGAGGCGGGCAAGGGAGGCCTGCCGGCCGGGACGGCCACGACGTCTCGGAGCTCAGGTCGTTGACCCGCACGAAGATGCGTCACAGCCGACCGAGCAGCTCTGCCTTCTTGGTCGCGAACTCGTCCTCGGAGAGGATGCCGCGCCGGCGCAGCTCGTCGAGCTGGAGGATCTTCCCCGGGATGGTGCCGACCGGCTCGTCCCCGAGCACGACGCCGTTCGGCGGCGTGTCGGCTGCCGTCCGAGGCCGCCCGCCGGAGCGTGCCGGTGTCACACCCCCCGGCGCGCCGCCGTACGGACCGACCGCACGGTTCCAAACGAGCTGGTCGAAGCGGTCCAGCTGGGCGGTGATGATGCCTTGGAGCCGCCGCGGCGAGCGCAGGTCGTCGACGACGAGGGGCCCGTCCCCGCCGGCCACCTCGAAGACCAGCCGACCCGACCCGATCACTCGCCCGCCGAGCGACTGCCTGCAGTGCACCTCGGCGACGCGCTGGAGCCGGAGCTGGATCACGTCTCGCCCGAGGACGCCCCGGCGATAGAGGATCCGCCTGCTCGTGACGAGGAACTGCACGCACCGCCAGCGGAGGATCCGGATGCCGAGGCGCAGCCCGAAGAGCGCGACCGTCCCTGCGAGCACCCAGGCGAGGGCGATCGGCGCACGGGGGTAGCCGATCGCGAGGCTGACCGCGCCGGCCAGGACGACGAGGAAGAGCACCACGGGGCGGACCACGACCACAGGATGTGGACGCACCTCCGCAAGGAGCTCCTCTCCGTCGTGCAGCAGGTCGCGCGTCGACCCCACGGCGCAAGCGTACCAACGGGTACTCGCCGCCCCTTGGACGGATCGAGCGTTCGCGCGTGCGACGCGCCGCTCTGCGACGGACGTGCGCACGTCGTCGCGCGCCGTTCCCCTTTCTCCCTCGGATCCTCCCTTCGGAGCCTCTCAGCGCGCAGCCGAGCGGTCGACGTCCTGATCGCCACCTGTGGCTCCGCGCCCGGAGGACGGTGGGCGGCGAACGAGGACGGCAAGAGGGGTGTGCTCGATGCCGTCTGCCACCCGATAGCCGAGCGGACGCGCCGCGGACACCACGGCCACGACGACGACGCCGAGCAGGAGCCCGGCGACCACGTCTCCCGGATAGTGGGCGCCGACGTAGATCCGGGCGAACGCGAGGAACAGTGCGAGCACAGCCGACATCACGACGAGGACGACCATTGCTCCCGTGGGCCCGCGTCGAGGCTCCAACGACGCGACCAAGCGGCCTGTTGCGACCCCGGGTCGGCGGACCTCGGGCTTCGCGCGGCGGACGACGAGCAGGATCGACATGAAGAGCGCGCCCGCGACCACCGCGTGGTCCGACGGGAAGGCGTAGTCGTTGGCCTTGCCGACGAGCACCAGCGCGTGCGGGAAGGTGTCGTAGGGACGGAGCTCCTCCGCAGCATGGCCCACGATCTGGTTGAGCCCGAGCCCGACGAGGGCGCCCACCCCGCCCAAGAACATGAGGACGGCGGCCCGGGTGTCACGTCGCCACCACACGAAGAGGTACGCGGCCAGGAAGACCATGGTGAGGAGCACGAGACCGAGCCACAGGGCGTAGTCGTGCATGAAACCGTGCGCCCATGCCGTACGTCGAGAGAAGCTGTTCAGGTCCAGGTAGTAGCTCGTGTTCAGCCCCTGGGGCCACAGCACCTTCACGACGGCGGACAGGAGGTTGCCAGCGGGCATCGGTGCGTCGACGTCCTCCTCTTCCCGTTCGTCGTGAAGAACCTACCCACTGCGAGCGAGCACCACGCACGCATCCGCGGGGCGGCGTGCCGAGACGCCTGCAGCGCAGCTCAGCGCTGCGGCGCAACCGCCGACATCGTGATGAAGTCACGCGCCCACCAGGTCTGGAAGTAGCGCGCGGGCGTCCCCGCCATCTGGGAGATCAGCTCGGTCCCGTTTGTACCGTCGGCTTCCCCCCCGGGCGTCGCGGGCTTGTAGGTCGTGAAGTTGACCCATGTGGTGTTGATGTCGAGCTCCATCGCACGAACGCAGCCGGCGCGCGCCAGGATGTTGGCCAGATCGGTGATGTTCAGACCGGGACCACCCACGTAGACCAGAGCACCGTCGGCGGTGACGCCGAGACCCGACCGCCAGACGTAGACCGCGTTGCCGAGCGTCAAGCCCCACTTGGTCGTTGTTGTCGCATCCAGGCCTGGGACAGGCTTGCCGTCCTGGACGAGCAGGTCCAGGTTCTGGCGCACCGACACGACCGATCGCGTCATCGTCACTGTCTGGCCCCAGGCGCCAACCGTCGCCGCGCCGTTCCTGTACACGACGAAGGACGCGGCCCCCCTGCGCAACGGGATGATCGTCTTGCCGTCCGTGTAGTAGCCGCCCTGCGCTGTGGACATGAGGAAGCCGGCGTTGAAGGCGGCAACGAGCGTGCGCGCGGCGGAGGGGGAGATCGGTGCGGTGTGGGGGTAGGGTCCCCCGCCGGGGATCTGGCTCCCGGAGTACAGCGTCGCCCGGAGCAGCTTCGTGTCCATCCACGCGACGCCGACCACGTAGCTCGTGTGGATCGCGTCGGGGCGCAGCATCGTCTCGTAGATCGCGGGAATGCCGTCGACGAGCCTGCCGGCAGGCGACCAATCCCCCTCACCGGGAATGGGCGGCTTGGCGAACGGCACGAGCGGCTCGGGCGCCGGCAGGTGCGGCACGCCGGCGGCGGCCGTGACGGGCGCCTGGCTCGTCGGCCTCTTGATCTCCCCCGCCGGCAGTTTCCCGCCCACCTTCGGCGGGTGGTGCCGGTACCACTCGTTCTCGATCCAACGGACGATCCCGGCACCTCCGTGCTCGCGCACCCACTCGGCCCCACGGGCAGGAAGCGAGCTGCCGAGCATGGGGTTCGTGAGCGCCTCGCCGAGGGAGACCCCGACCCAGACGAGGAGCCCCACCACGATGAGCCCGATCACGGCGCGGACGCGGCGGGCCCGGAGCGACCGGCGGCGCTTGCTCCGTCGCGGAGCGTGGCGCGGGCCAACCGCAGGGCTCGTGCCCTCGCGAAGAGGACCGGTGCCGCGCACGTTCGCGTCGATCCTCGAGCCCAGCTCCGCCAGGCCACTGAAGCGCGCGTCGTCGTCCGGCGGCGCGGACAAAGGGGACCGGCGGCTCAACGGTGGCCCGCCCCTGTGACGGCCCGGCGACGCGACCCTGAGAACCCGCGGGAGCGCACCGAGGCACGGTACGACGCGCATCTGACGACGGCATGAACGCCTGCGCAGGGAGCAGGTGCGCAGCGCGGTTCTCCGGACCTCCTCACGTACGGGTGAGGCGCCGGGCGCCCCTCGGTGCGGTCTCGGGGGCCGTGCTCGAGTCCTCTCGCTCGCCACCCCCGCGCCGGGCGCCCCTCGGTGCGGTCTCGGGGGCCGTGCTCGAGTCCTCGCGCTCGCCACCCCGCTGCCTGCAAGGCACGCCGAGCTCGTCGCTCTCGGCCCACCTCTTCCATGACACCTCCATGCGCGCCCCTCCCAGGGGCGAGTCCTGGATGGACCAGGCGCCACCGGTCATCCGCACGACGGAGTCCGCGATCGCGAGCCCGAGCCCCGATCCCGTCCCCATCGGAGTCGCCCGGTGGAAGCGGTCGAAGACCTCTGCTCGCTGCTCGGGCGGGATGCCAGGGCCACTGTCGTCGACCCGCAGCGTCACCCTGGCGGGCGTCGACCGCACCACCACCGACACCGTTCCCCGGCTCCCCGCGTACTTGCACGCGTTGTCGACGAGCACCCCGGCGAGACGGTCCACGAGCTCGGGCGGAGCCTTCACGAGACCGGTGCCCGAGCCCTCGAACGCGAACCCGAGGGAGAGGGCGTCACGTGCCGCGACGGCCTCGAACCGCTCGACGCACGAGGCCACGACCGCGGCGACGTCCGCGACTTCGTCCTCGACGTCGGCGTCGACGCCGCTGTCGGCGCGCGCCAGCCACAGCAGGTCGTCGACGATGCGCCGAAGCCGGCGGCTCTCGCCGGCGATCCGGCGCAGCACCGCCTCGTACTCCTTCGGCTCGCGCTTGCGGCGAAGCGCGAGATCGACCTCGGCCTCGACCACGCTGAGCGGCGTGCGCAGCTCGTGGGAGGCGTCCGCCGTGAACTCGGCCTGGCGGCGCCGGACCAGCTCGAGCGGTGCCGAAGCCCGCAGCGCGACCAGCAGGGATCCGACGAAGGTCGCGAGCGCGAGCAGCAGGCCGAACAACACCTCGGGCACCAACAGCGCGCTCTGCACGCGCCCCACCTCTGTGATGTTCTGCCCCGCGACGAGCCAGCCGTTGCTCCTCGGGACCGCCGCGAACCGGAAGGTCGCCGCGCCGACGTGACGCGTCAGAGGTCCGGCGCTCCAGGTCCGTCCCGGAAGCCTGGGCGCCCCGACAGTGAGCGCCTCGACGTGGCCGTGCGCCGGGACGTACCAGTAGAAGATCGGCGCGTCGTCGAGGTCGACGCTGTCCAAGGGCGCCTGGTCGGGCCTCGTGGAGGTCGCGTGCAGCGAGAGGCGGCCAGCCTGGGACAGCCCGGCCTGGATCCGTGCGTCCACCTCCCCGGTGAGCCGGTGTGTGACGAAGATGCCGAGCCCGATCGCGCACAAGGTGTAGCACGCGACGACCACGAGGCTCGCCACCGACGCGACACGCGCGGCATGGACCCAGAGCTTGCGCCTGTCGCTCACGGGGCGACGACGCGGTACCCGCTGCCGCGCACCGTCTGGATCCTCGCGGTGCTGTGCGCGATCTTGGCCCGTAGCCGGCCGACGTGGACGTCGATCGTGTTCGACCCGATCGCGTCGGCCTCGTCGTCCCACACCTGGACCGCGATCGATCGCCTCGTGACCACGGCGGGCGATCGGCGCAGCAGCAGCTCCATGATGGCGAGCTCCGTGGTCGTGAGCGGCGACGGCGACCCGGCGACGGTGAGCTCCCGGGTCGCGGGATCGAAGCAGAGGTCGCCGACGGCGATCTTCGGAGCGACGGTGAGCGCCGGGCGGCGCTGCAGCGCGACCAGGCGCGCCAAGAGCTCGTCGAAGTGGAACGGCTTCACGAGGTAGTCGTCCGCGCCAGCGTGCAGGCCCGCCACCCGGTCCACCGGCGCGTCGCGCGCCGTCAGCATGAGGATCGGGGTCTTCACACCGAGCCGCCGCACCTCGTCGACGACCTCGATGCCGCTCTTGACCGGCATGCGCCAGTCCAGGATCGCCACCTCGTGCTCGTAGGCGCGCAGCCACTTGACCGCGGCCTCTCCGTCCGCGACGGCGTCGACCACGTAGCCGCTCTCGCGCAAGCCGCGTTGGAGCACTGTGCGGAGGCCCGCGTCGTCCTCGGCGACGAGCACCCTCATCGCTGGATCACGCCACCAGCCTACGCGGAGCCCAACCGGGCGGGAGGGCGGCCGGCGGCAAGAGCAGGCCGGTGCCCGACGACCAAGATGGGCGCATGGCCAAGCGCAGCGCCGGTCTCCTCCTCTACCGCCTTCTCGAGGGAAACGAACGCGCCGAACCCGGTCGCGGCGCGCACGTCGAGGTCCTCTTGGTCCACCCGGGCGGTCCGTACTGGACCAAGCGCGACGAGGGATGGTGGTCCATCCCCAAAGGTGAGGTCCACGAGGACGAGGAGGAGCTCGCGGCGGCCGAGCGGGAGTTCGCAGAGGAGCTCGGAGCGCCGGTGCCCGACGGGCCGCGCACGCCGCTCGGGGAGATCGTCCAGGCGGGAGGCAAGCGCGTCCGTGCGTGGGCGGTCGCGGGCGACCTCGACGTGGAGGCTTTCAGCGGCGGCACGTTCGAGCTGGAGTGGCCGCCGCGCTCGGGCAGGGTGCGCACCTTTCCCGAGGTCGACCGCGCGGTGTGGTTCGACCTCGGCACGGCACGGGTGAAGCTGCTCCCTGGCCAACGGCCGTTCCTCGATCGCCTCCGAGAGGCGCTCGAGGGCCCGGTCCCTCCTGCACGCCGAGAAACCAAGAAGTCGTGAGAAGTTCAGCCCTCGTTCACCTCGACATCACGGCGAGTTCAACGGCCCGTCCTACGGTTCCAGCAAGCCGGCACCAGCGTGGCGCCCGGCGACCGACAACGGGAGGGTGCACGTGGCACTTCGCAAGATCCCCCAGATCCCAAGGAACCGACCAACTGAGGCCTCGTCCCGCCGGGGGCACGTCCGGCGGCGCAGTGTCGCGCTCGCGGCGGTCGCCTGCAGCGCGCTCGCCGTCGCCTGCCTGACCGGCGCGTCGGGCCCGGCGCTCGCGGCGAAGCGAGGAGCGAGCGTCCCGCTCGTCGTCTACTCGGCGCAAGGCTACGACCAGGCGATGGTGAAGGCCTTCCAGCACGCGACGGGGATCCCGACGAAGCTCGACACAAACTCGACCGGTCCGCTGCTCGCCCAGATCCAGGCGTCGAGGAACAACCCGCACTGGGGGCTCCTGTGGGTCGACGGCCAGACAGCCTTCGCCGAGCTCGACGACGAGCACATGCTCGTGCGCGGCTTCGAGCCGAAGGTGGACTGGAACAGCCTCGGAAGAGAGGTCCTCCCGAAGGACGGGAGCTTCGTCCCCACGGGCATCACGTTCATGGCGGCGGTGGCCTACACATCGAAGGTCGTGAAGGACCCTCCGAAGTCGTGGGCCACACTGCTCAGCGCCAAGTGGAAGGGCGACGTCGGGATGAACACACCGACCCAGTCCGGGCCGACGTACCCGTTCGTCGCGGGGATGATGAACGACCTCGGCAGCATCGCGAAGGGCAAGCAGTACTTCGAGAAGCTGAAGGCGAACGGCCTCGTGATCCACACAACGAACGGCCCGACCCTCGCCGCCCTGGCCAGCGGGCAGATCGAGCTCGCCCTCGTCCAGAGCTCGGCTGCGATCGGGGCCAGGCACACAGACCCGAACCTGAGGGTCGAGTACCTGAGCCCTGTCACGATGCTGCCCTCCAACATCGGCATCGACGCCAAGGCGACAAAGACCGAGATCTCCGAGGCCGAGCGCTTCGCGAGCTTCGTCCTCACGAAGACCGGGCAGACCGTCATGAAGAACGGCACACCGACCGGCGACTCCCTCTACTACCCGGTGGTCCAGGGCATCAAGGCGCGTCCCGGGCTCCCGCCCCTCGGCTCGGTGAAGGTCCAGCACATCGACCCGTACGTGTGGGGACCCCGTGAGGCGGCGATCAACGCCTGGTTCGTGAGCACCATCACCAAGTGAGCCTCTTGGCGGGCCCCAGCCGTCCCGCCGGTCCAACCTCCTCCAGCCCCGCGGCGGTCCCCCCCGCCGCCGCGGGGCTGCCGGAGGGAGCGCCCGCGCCCCTCGAGATCGGCGAGCCACGCTCGACCCCGGCGAGGGAGAGGCACCGGCTCTCGGCCAGACAGCTCTCCTTCGCCGCGCACGGGCTCCGCTTCGGACTGTGGGGGCTCGTCGCCGTGTGCATCCTCGCGCCGTGCGCATGCTTCCTCGTCCTGTCGGTCTCGCCGAGGCTCTTCGACCAGGGGCCCCAGTGGTTCACCCTCGCGTACCTGAAGACGATCTTCGCCGGATCAGATGCCACCTCGATCCTGGACTCCCTGTGGGTG
>JAJYYT010000084.1 GCA_021800645.1 Actinomycetes bacterium | reverse complement strand
GTCGGCGCCGCTGTTCGTACGACCGAACCTCTGTCCGCGCGCGCACGCGCGCACTCACTCACTCACTTTCCCGACCACCCACTCGACTCTAGGAACGACCATGCATCCCGACCTTCTCGGCGCGCTAGCCCGCGATCGCGACCGGGAGCTCCTCCACCATGGGGGCCCCTCACAATCGACCGATGCGTGCCAGCCGCTCCTCTTGGCGCGAGAGGCGCTTCAGGAAGCTCGCGCGCGCCTCGGGGCGACGCTCGTCGACATCGGGGTCCACCTCATGGCCGTGACATGAGCTCGCAGCCAGGTGCGCACGTCAACGCCGAGCGGGAGTGCCAGGATCATGGAGTGACCTCCGTACGCGTCGACCAGTGGCTCTGGGCGGTGCGGGTCTTCAAGACCCGCACCGCGGCCACGGAGGCGTGCCGGGGTGGCCACATCCGGGTCAACGGGATTGCAGCCAAGCCTGCAACGAGAGTGGTTCCCGGCGACCGGGTCACCGCTCGCGGGCGCCGCTCTGATCGGGTGCTCGAAGTCGTGGAGCCGGTCGCCACGCGCGTCGGCGCCGCGCAGGCCGCTGCCAGCCTGGTGGACCACACGCCGCCCGCTTTGCAGCGAGAAGACGCTCCGTTCGCCCGCGCACGCGGGGAAGGCCGCCCGACCAAGCGCGACCGTCGCCGGCTCGACCGCCTGCGCGGCTGACCGACATGCCGGTGGACCGGAGCGGCGGGGTCCACCACCGCTCTTGCATGCAACCGCCGCCGCGGCCCCTCCACATCGTGTGCGGACCCGGCACCGATCTGGGCGAGCTCCTGTCCGCTCTCTCGCGAGGCGCCGGCAACCGGGGCGAGCCGCTATTCCCGAGCCCGCACGAACGCCTGCACCGAAGCCGGTATGGGGATGCCGTCGGCAAGATCGAGTGCAGGAATCGGGCTCCGCGCCGCCGTTCGCAGCGGAACGACCCCTGCCCATGCCGGACCGGCGCGGTCTTCTTCCGGGTCGTCCGGCCAACCCTCGGAGACTTTCAGCGACCAGTGCTCGATGGGCATGGCGAGGACCAGCGTCTGCCCCTGCTCCCGCGCCGTGGGTGCTCGGACTTCCGCTCGCCGTCCTGGCAGCAACTTGTCCGTGATGATGTCGAGCGCGCGATTGCGGTCGTCTCCGGCGAGCGCCCCGAGGACCCCGAAGAGAACGGCGCTGCGGTAGCGCATCGACGACTCGAAGGCCGAACGTGCGACCACGAGCCCATCGAGCGCGCTCACGGCAACGCACGCCGGCACCCCTGACGCAGCCGTGCGCATCCAGCCTGATCCGGTGGAGCCGTGGAGAAGGAGCCGGTCGCCGTCGCGGGCGAAGCTCGTGGGGAGGACGAGGGGATGGCCGTCGACGACGATCGCGACATGGGCGATGAGCGCCTCGTCGAGGAGGGATTCGAGGACGTCTCGGTCTTCCACCTGGCGCTCTCGCAAGCGGCGGACGCGGGTGCGCGGCCGCGGACCGCTGCCGGTCACCGCCCGCTCACCGGTGTCGAGCCCCGCGTCACGAAGGAGTCCGGGTGGTCGTCATCGGCTCGCTCGGGACCCCAGCTTGCGCGGCCTGCGACGCGGCACCCCTGCCGGTCGCGCCATCGCCGGGCGGAAGGGGGGCGACAAGCGGGAGTCGACAAGCGGGAAGTGGCACGCCGCGAGGTGCCCGAGATGCCCGAAGGCCCGGAGAGGCGGCTCCTCCACCGCGCAGATCTCCTCGGCGCGCGCACAGCGCGTGCGGAAGCGGCAGCCCGACGGCGGGTTGGCGGGGGCGCATAGGGGTCCTGGAACATGCGCTGGACGTCCTTGCGGTGCCGTTTCAGGGCGATCCCCCGCGTCGCCGCGGGTGCGCCGTCGAAGAGGATGCTCCCGGAGTCTGGCGCGAGCAGTCCGACCATCAACCGGCCGAGCGTCGTCCTTCCGAGTCCGGACTCCCCCACGAGCCCGAACGTCTCCCCCACGCCGACCGACAGCGAGACGCCCGAGACCGCCTTCACCGAGCCGACCGTCCGGCCAAACAGGCCTTTCGGATCGGGAGCTCCTCGACCACATCGTCGAGGCGGAGCTGCCCGCGTAGCGGGGCACCGGTGTCCGACCGAAGAGCTCGAGACCCAGAGTGAAGACCTTTCCCTCTCGAGCCGCGCCGAGCCTCGGAGGCGGTCGGCTGGACCGAGCTCTGCGAGCCTCCCTGCTTCGTGGACGGGACGTGCCGCGCTCTGCGGGATCACAGTCGCGGTGTAGCAGCGCTGAGGGCCGGGGTCAAGACGACCGCCCCGGGGCCGGTCCGCTCAACGCTGCGCAGGGCGGCGTTTGCACACCGTCTGTGACCACGGGCGGCCTGTCCGGGAGAAGAGCGGTTCCGCGAGCCCGGCCGGACTCGGCATGGACACTCGGTCCGCACGCTGCTAACACTGCCGATGGCTCAGTTCACGAGGAACGGGGCGTCAGGGAGAGGACGAGGCAAGCGAGGGAGATCGACGGGGCAACGTGATGGACACTGAAAAGGCACGTGGAGCGGTGCGCGGCCCCGAGCCGCCCCCGATGGTTCGCCAGGCGACGCTCGAGCCGCCGCCCAGGCCAGGATCGGGCCGACTGCCGATCAGCGATCTCGAGGACTACCGGCGCCTTTACGCCGACGCGTTGGCCGACGTCGGCGGCTACTGGGCAGGGGTGGCGGGGGAGCTCGAGTGGTTGGAGGGATGGCCAGCCTCTCCCCCGCTGACCGGCGACCTCGCTCGAGGGTTCTCCTTCTTCCCCGGCGCGCGCGCCAACGTGAGCGCCAACTGCATCGATCGCCATGCGCGCCGGGATCCCGCACGTCCGGCCGTGCACTGGATCGGAGAGGACGGCGAGCAGCGGTCGTGGACCTATGCCGACCTCCTCGAGCACACGGCGACCTTCGCGCAGGCGCTGCACGATCTCGGCGTGCGAAAGGGAGAGGTCGTCGCCGTCTTCCTCCCCAATCTCCTCGAGACCTTCGCCGCGGTCCACGCATGCTTTCGGATCGGTGCCATCTACAACATCGTCTTCTCGGGATTCTCTGCCCAGGCGCTCGCAGACCGGATCGTCGACACCGGGGCCAGGGTGGTCGTGACCGCGGACGAGTCCTATCGCCGCGGGAGGCGGGTCCCGCTCAAGGCCACGCTGGACTCGGTCCTCCACCTCCTGACGTCGGTGGAGCACGTCGTGGTCGTCCGGCGCACTGGCAACGCTGACGTGCCGATGACCCCCGGTCGCGATGTGTACTGGGACGAGCTGCTCGCTCGGACGAACGGCCGTGCCGAGCCGGTCGCGCTGGAGGCGAACGAGCCGGGGTTCGTCATCTACACGAGCGGGACGACCGCCAAGCCCAAGGGCCTCGTCCATGCGGGCATCGGCTTCCTCGTGGGCGCGTACCACAATGTCCGATATGCGCTCGACCTCGGCCCCGAAGACGTCTACTGGTGCACGGCGGACGTGGGGTGGCTCACCTTCCCGATCTTCGAGCTCGTGGGAGCGACCGCCTGCGGGGCGACGATGCTTGCGTACGAGGGAGCGGTCGACCACCCCGACGTCGACCGCTTCTACCGCACCGTCGAGCAGTGGGGACTGACCAAGATCTTCACGGCGCCGACCCTCCTGCGGATGCTCGCCCACGAGGGTGCGGAGCGGCCTGCACGTCACGACCTCTCGTCGCTTCGTCTCATCTCGCTCGTCGGCGAGCCCCTCGACGCCAAGACGTGGCACTGGGTGCACGAGCACGTGGGAGGCGGGTCGCTCGAGCTCAACAACACCTACGGACAGAGCGAGACCGGCTCGGCCTGGACCTCCTCCATCGTGGGAGCCACGCCCGCGAAGCCCGGCTCGTGCGGCCTCCCACTTCCCGGCCACGCCTATGCGATCCTGGACGACGACGGTCGGCCGGTCCCCAGGGGCGCCGTGGGCCGGCTCGTCCTCACGCAGCCGTTCCCCTCCCTCTGTCGGGACGTTTGGAGGGACCCGGGCCGCTACCGCGCCCAGTACTTCACGGAATTCGGCGCCGACCGCTACGACACTTCTGACGCCGCGCTCGAGGACGATGACGGCCACATCTGGGTCGTCGGCCGGGTGGACGGCGTGATCAACGTCGCGGCACATCGGCTCTCCACCATGGAGATGGAGAGCGCGCTGATCGCGGTGCCCGGCGTCGCCGAAGCTGCAGTGATCGGTGTCGACGACGAGACGAAGGGACAAGTCCCGGTCGCCTTCGTGACGATCTCGGCCGAGGGGGAACGGCCGGAGGAGGAAGCGCTGACGCAGAGCCTCGTCTCGGCCATCGGCCCGATCGCTCGGCCGCGCCACGTCTACGTGCTCTCCGCCATGCCCAAGACGAGAAGCGGGAAGATCGTCCGTCGCCTCCTGCGCGAGCTCGTCATGACCGGCGATGTGCACGGTGACGTGACCGGTCTCGAAGATCCAGAGGTCGTCCCGCAGCTGCGCCGGGAGCTCTCCGCCCCCTCGACACCGGGCGCAGATCTCAGGTAGCTCGGCTAGGAGGAGCCGTCCCCGTCCGAGCGGTCCCGTCGCTCCGCGGATCTGCCGCCCCGACGACTCGATCCTGGTCGACCCAGAGCAGCTGTGCGTGCCCCATCTCTTCGTTGCGCGCGCTCACCAGCCGGACGTCGAACCCACCTTGGGCGAGCGAGCCGACGGCTGCATCGGGGAGGTCCGACTCCGCCCGCACGACCGGCTGCGAACCCGAGGTCCCGGTGCCCTCGACGATGAAGCGGGGCGCGCCAAGCGCGTCGGCGGCGCTCGCGCCCTTGGCGACCTGGAGAAGGACCTGGGTCAGGATCTGAGGCTGCGCTCTCCCCCCCATCGTCGCCAGGAGGAGCAAGGGCGTGCCCTCGGACGTGTCGACCATGGTCGGGCACAAGGTGTGGGGAGGCATGAGCCTCGGTCCCAGCGCACCTGGAGCCGCCGGACGCAAGGTGAACATGCTCTGGCGACTGTGGAAGAGGACGCCGGTCGCGGGATCCAGGACTCGAGAGCCGAAGCTGTGGAACACGCTCTGCAACATGCTCACCGAGCGGCCCGCCGCGTCGAACGTGACGACGGCGACCGTGTCACCGCGCGGGCGTGCAGGTCCTTCCGCGAGGCGCTGGCCTCCCCTGCGCTCGTCGGGGGGGATGTGGTCGCGGGCGAAGTGGTCGGGGGCGAGGCGGTCGGGGGCGAGGCGGTCGGCCCGAGCTGTCGAAAGCCACGCGGCGAGATGTCCCTCCTCACCCAGGCGGAGGTCGATCCCCCGGGTGGCGGGAGCACGCGCCGGGTCGCTCAGGAGCTCGTCACGCAGCTGCGAGATCCAGGCGAATGCCCGAGCGAGCGCTCGCGCGTCTCGGCCGGTCAGGTCGTAGCCCCTTGCGAGGAGCCCGTCGACGGTCTCCGCGAGCGCCGCGAAGAACCGCCCCTGGGACGGCAGCCCCGCGGTGAACAGCCTCGGTGCCAGCGTGCCCGCCTCGGTCATCGCCGCGTCGGCGACGAACGGCTGGTGGGCTGACAGGTCCTCGAGCGTGATCGGGCTCCCTGCCGCCTCGAGGCCCGCCGCCAACCGCTGCGCGAGCTCCCCGCGGTAGTAGGCGTCCGGCTCGTCCGCCACACGGGCGAGCGTCTCGGCGAGCGCAGGCTGGATGAACACGTCACCGAGACCGAGCCGCGTCCCGGGCGGCCCGAACACCGAGGTGATGCCCGGGTCGGAGGTCTCCAGCTCCTCGAGCGCTCGCGCCAACGAGGCGCTGACCACCGCCCCTTGCGACGCGAGCGCGATGGCCGGCTCGAGCAGCCGCCCGATCGGACGCCACCCGCCCAGCTCGTGCAACGCCTGCCACCCCGAGACCACGCCCGGCACGCTGATGCTGTGAGGTCCGTGGTCAGGAAGCCGCTCGCCGAAGTCCCGACGGAGCGCGTCGACGTCGATCGCGGCTGCGGACCGCCCGACGCCAAACACCGCCTTGGGTCTCTCCCCCGGGCTCCTCACCAACGCGATCAGATCGCCACCGATCGAGCAGTTGTGCGGGTAGACGACCGTGAGCACGCCTGCCGCTGCGATCGCCGCGTCGACCGCGCTACCGCCCTCCCCGAGAACTGCCGCCGCTGCGTCGGTGGCCGCCGGATGCGGCGACGCTACGCCCCAGCACGATCCTCGGCGCCCGATCTTGGTCACCGCGGCCCCGCCACGAAGTCGACTGCCTGCTCGTGGCCTGGCGCATGGAGCCCCTGTACGGCCGATCTGTCGCGCACGGCGACACCGTATCTTGACGCTCCCTGTCGCTATCGACACGACGTCGGGATCCGTACCTCAGAGATCGTAGGGGTCCTGGGTGTCGTCCTTGTGACCTGGAAGAGAAGCGATGCCCGACCGAAGGCGAGGACCTCGTCATGTCGGAGGTCGACGGGCAACAGCGTGATCGGCTGCCCGGTCGGCAGGGCGCAGTAGTTGCGTGTCGGGGCGTTGGGTGTCGTGATGTACAGGCGTCCGCCCGTCACATCTGGGCGGGGGCTCGACCCCCCGACGCACGTCTGGGTGGCAGATCCTGTATGACATCCCGGGCCAACAGGCTCGAGCGAGCTCGCGCTGAAAAGCCGCGCGTTCCCCATCGTGCCGTAGCCCACGCCGACCCACAGCGCGGCGTGCACGATGCCTCCGATCGACGCCGTTCCGATCCGGCGCGGGGTTACGAGCTCGACCGCGCCCGTCGAAGGATCGATCCGCTCGAGGTAGTAGGCACCCGTCGCGATGTCTCCAGCCGCGACCAGCACCGAGCCCGCGGCGTTGGTCCCGAGGCTCACCGAGGCTGCGCCCTCGAAAGTGAGCGAGGCTGTGACGGCTCCGCTCGCCGGTGTGAGGCGCTCGAGGTGGTCTCCGGCCGCGACCCAGATCCCCCCTCCTGCCGCCACGATCGAGTACGGTGCGTGCTCCGCCGGAAGCGGCCACGACCGGAGGACCCTCAACGTGGTCGGGTCCATGCGCACCAGGCGCCCGCGAGGCACCTTGGGTCTCGCCGATGAGAGCACGACGTAGAGCGAGTGGTGGACGCCCACCATCCCTGTGGCCGTCCCGCTCGTCGAACGGACGGCACGCATCCTGCCCGAGCCTGGATCGACGCGCGCGAGCACCCCGTGGAGCGAACCGGCGCCCAGCCGTGTGGTGCTCCAGGCGAAGTAGAGGCCGAAGCGGGTGCCGAACGCACGAGGCGAGTGCATCGGCCCGTGCCAGCTGACCAGTCCGTCCGCTGACTTGGTGACGGTCGGGCGCACCAACCGAGCGGCGGGCGGACGGGCCCTCGGCCCGGGCGCAGACGGTGGGTGCGTCGGCGGCGGAGACGACAAGGAGGTGGCGAGTCCGGCCGCGAGTCCGACGGCCGCGACGATCGTCAGGACGAAGAAGGCCCGGCGGCGGCGCTGCCGGCGGCGCGCCTCTCTGATGAGGACCTCTGGCGCCTCAGTCGCGTCAGCGCAGGGTCCAGCCGCGGGGTCGGCTTCGACCGTGGGACCGTCGAGCGCCTCCAGACGACCCCTGCTCGTTGCCGTGCGCATCCTCACTTCGACCTTCGACTTCCTCGGATGAAGCTCTAGTGCTACGCTAATCAGCATTATGAGACGGGTCAAGAAGGTCGACGTCACCGAGCGGCTCCCCTTGCACGAACAGGTGGCGGCCGAGATCCGCCGCGCGATCGCGGACGGCGAGGCGAAGCCCGGTGAGCGACTCCCTCCGGCAAGGGACCTCGCCGCCGTGCTGGGGGTGAACGCCAACACCGTCTTTCGCGCACTTCGGATCCTCAGAGAAGAGGGCCTCCTCGAGTTCCGCCGGGGCCGAGGGATCACGGTCTCGGGCACCCCCGAGCGCGGTGCCGTGCTCCAAAGGGCGCACGAGCTCGTGGCCTTCGCCCGAAGGCTCGGCTACCGCCCCGACGAGCTCGCGCGGATCATCCGGAGCTTGGCGTAGGCGCAAGCGCCGACGGCCCGGGCCGCTTCCAACTCGGTGCGATGCCGCTCGGGACTCAAGGCGCTCACTTCGGCAGACGGCGCCCTCGGGTGAGGGGAAGGTCGCGCAGGCGGCGGCCGGTCGCGTCGAAGATGGCATTGGCGACGGCAGGGGCCACGGCGATCATCGGGGTCTCGCCGGCACCGGCCGAGGGCAGGTCGGGGCGGTCGCAGAGCACCACCTCGATCTCGGGCAGGTCGGCGAACCGAGGCAACG
>JAJYYT010000083.1 GCA_021800645.1 Actinomycetes bacterium | reverse complement strand
GTGCGATCCCCGCCGCGCCGATCGCTTCCGTGTGGGCCTCGCGCAGGCTCCAGAGCCGTTGTCGCCCGGACGCATCGGATGCCAGAACCGCGTCGACGACCTCCGGAGCGTCGGACAACAGCGCCGTGAGATCGTTCGACGGATCGGTCTCGGCGGCACATTCGAGGAGCAGGTAACCGGCCTGCCGATCCCGGAACGGCCGCCCTCCACCCCGATGACGCAGCACCAGTGCGAGCCCGGGCTCGAAGAAGAGTTCGGCGGCCTGCAGCGAGTCGAGACGCAGCCGCGCCCGCCCTGTCAACGCCACGGCCGACGCGGCCGCGCGAGCCTCCGGCGTGCCGAGGGAATCGTCGCGCCCGCCCGTTGCGGCCCCGCCGCCGGTCTTCACGGGGCTCGTCACGGGGCTCGTCACACCGACCTCCGTGCCCGCCTCCGCGGGGCCGGCGGCTGGCACGTGAGCGGCCAGCGCAACCAGTGCCACGGCGCGATGCCGCGGCGAGCGGACGAGGCGGAGCCTCGCGCGCGTGATCACCGCCAACGTCCCCTCGCTCCCCGCCAGCAGCTCGGGCACGGCGTACCCCGCGTTGTCTTTCAGCAGTCCGGGCATCCGGGAGACCACCTCACCGCTCGCGAGGACCGCTTCGATCCCCACCACCTGTGCGCGCATCGTGCCATGGCGCAGGACGTGCACGCCTCCGGCGTTGGTCGCGATCATCCCGCCCACGGTCGCCGAGTCGCGCGCCGCTAGGTCGACGCCGAACTCGAGCCCCGCCTCGCGGGCCCGCGTCTGAAGCTCGGCGAGCGTCACGCCGGCGGCTGCCGTCACCTCCAGCGCGGCCGCATCGACTTCGCCCAAGTCGTCGAGCCGACGGAGGCTGAGCAGCACCTCGCCCCGGTGCGGAACGCCACCGCCGACGAGGCCGGTGTTGCCGCCCTGCGGCACGATTGGAACGCCCGCGGCGGCACACGTCCGCACCACCCGCGCGACCTCCCCGGTCGTCCGGGGGCGCACGACTAGCCTCGCGCGTCCTCGGAAGCGCCGTGTCCAGTCGATCTCGTATCCCGCGCAGAGGGCAGGATCGACCAGGACGTGCTCCGCGCCGACGTGCCTCTGCGACGCGCCCGCTGCCGTCGGTGCCGTGGAGCCCGACGCGTCCTCCCATCCCGGCGAGGGGATTGACGAGGAAGCCGACGATCCGTCCCATCCCGGAAGGTCGATCAGCTCCGGGCGAGGTCGGCCGCGACCTCTTCGAGAGCGGCGCCGGTGCCCTCGACCATCTGGTCGATCTCGCTCTCGGTCACGATGAAGGGTGGTGAGAAGGCGATGGTGTCTGCCTCTGGGAGAGCCCGGGTGATGACGCCGTGGCCGAGGCTGGCGCGCGCCACGCGGGCGCCCATCTTGAGGGCCGGGTCGAAGCGGCGGAGCGGGTCGCGCGAGGCGACGAGCTCGACGGCGGCGATGAGCCCCTCGCCGCGCACCTCTGCGACGTAGGGGTGGTCCTCGAAACGTTCACGCAGGCGCTCGAGCATGTAGGCGCCACGTTTGGCCGCCTGGTCCACGAGCCCGTCGCGCTCGACGATGCCCAGGTTGGCGAGGGCAGCGGCCGCGGCGAGTGGGTGCGCGGAGTAGGTGTAGCCGTGGCCGATGGGCCCGAAGCGCTCGCCGCCCTCGGCGAGCACGTCGAAGACCCGGGCAGAGATGTAGCTCGCGGACAGGGGTACGTAGGCCGAGGTGATGCCCTTGGCCACGGTGATGAGGTCGGGCTCGATCCCGAAGCGCTCGGTGCCGAACCACCGTCCCAGGCGGCCGAAGCCGCACACCACCTCGTCGGCGATGAGCAGGACGTCGTAGCGGTGCAGCACCTCGGTGATCGCCTGGAAGTAGCCGGCCGGGGGGATGATGACCCCGCCGGCGGCCTGGACCGGCTCGGCGATGAAGGCGGCGACGGTCTCGGGCCCCTCTGAGACGATGAGCTCTTCGAGCTCTCGGGCGAGGCTCGCACTGAACTCCTCGTCGGTCATCTGCGGCTCGGCTTCCCACAGGCGCTGGGGGGCGCGCACGTGGCGGATCATCGGCATCGGCGCGTCGAAGCCGGCATGGACGTTGTCGAGCCCGGTGAGCCCGGCGGTGAGTGCGCTCACCCCGTGGTAGCCGCGCCGACGCGAGACGATCTTCTTCTTCTCGGGGCGCCCGAGGACGTTGTTGTAGTACCAGACGAGCTTGATCTCGGTGTCGTTGGCGTCCGACCCGCTGTTGCCGAAGAACACCTTGGACATGGGGACGGGCGCCGTGGTGACGAGCCGCTCGGCGAGCCGGGTCGACACGTCGTTGCCCATCGAGGAGAAGGAGTGGTAGTAGGAGAGCCGCTTGGACTGCGCGGCGATCGCCTCTGCGATCTCGGTGTTGCCGTAGCCGACGTTCACGCACCAGAGCCCCGCCATGGCGTCGAGGTAGCTCCTGCCTGCGGAATCGACGAGGCGGCACCCCTTGCCCTCGACGATCATGAGCGGCCCGGACTCCAGGTGGTCGCGGATCGCGGTGAACGGGTGGAGCACGTACCGGCGGTCGAGGTCGTCGAGGGATTGCAATAGGGTTCCTTCCTCGTGCACGATAAGCGAACGACCGTCCGTCTGACGAACGACATCACGATAGTATCGGGGCTCCGATGACGCCGCCCAGTTCACCTGCCACCTCACTCGATGCGGCCTCGACCCTCGTTGCCGCGCGGCTCGACGGGCTGCGCGAAGCGGGGCTTGTCCGAGAGGACCTCTATGTCGACGGCCGCTGGAGACAGGCCTCCAACGACCAACGGTTGGAGGTGCACGACCCGGCGACCGGGATCCTCGTGGGGGCAGTTGCCACAGCGTCCGCGGAGGACACTCGCGAGGCCATCGCGGCAGCGTCCAGGGCGCTGGCCGGCTGGCGGGCTCTCCCTGCGGGCGTACGGGCAGAAGTGCTCTGGCGCTGGCAGCAGCTGTTGACCTCTTCGTCCGAGGAGCTGGCAGCGCTGCTCACCATCGAGCAAGGTAAGCCGATCGGCGAAGCGGTGGGCGAGCTCACCTACAGCGCCGCTTTCCTGCGTTACTTCGCCGAAGAGGCGCGTCGTGCCTACGGCGAGGTGATCCCGTACAACCGGCCCGGGCGGCGGCTCTTTGCGCTCCGCCAGCCGGTTGGCGTGGTCGCTGCCATCACCCCGTGGAACTTCCCTGCCCTGATGATTGCCCGCAAGGTCGCGCCTGCCATCGCCGCTGGCTGCACCGTGGTGCTGAAGCCGCCGAGCGAGGCGCCTCTCTCGGCGCTGGCGCTCGCCGAGCTCGCCTCCCGAGCCGGGATGCCCCCGGGAGTCCTGAACGTGGTGCATGGTGACCCGCTCGTCGTCGGCGCCGTGCTGACCGAGTCGCCCGATGTCCGCATGCTCACCTTCACCGGCTCCACCGAGGTCGGGAAGCTGCTGATGGCCCAGTGCGCGCCAACGGTCAAGCGCGTCGCCCTCGAGCTTGGCGGCGACGCCCCCTTCGTTGTCTTCGACGACGCCGACCTCGAGGCGGCCGTGACCGGCGCCATCGAGTCCAAGTTTCGTAACGCCGGTCAAACGTGCGTCTGCTCGAACCGGGTGCTCGTCCATGCGAAGGTCCACGACGAGTTCGTGGAGCGCTTGACCCAGGGCGTCGGGGAATTGGTCGTCGGGCACGGCATCGACCCTCGAGTGCAGGTGGGTCCGCTCATCGACGGCCGTGCCCTCGCGAAAGTCCAGCGACATCTCCTGGATGCAACCTCCTCGGGCGCCGAGGTGCGCCGAGGCGGGCGACCCCACGAGCTGGGCGGGACCTTCTTCGAGCCCACCGTCGTGGTGGGGGCCCAGGCTGGGATGGCGATCGCGCGTGAGGAGACCTTCGGCCCGGTGGCCCCTGTCTTCCGCTTCGAGACCGAGGAGGAGGCCCTCGCGCTCGCGAACGCCACCGAGTCAGGGCTCGCAGCGTACTTCTACACGCGCGATCTCGGCCGTGCACTGCGCTTCGGCGAGGCGCTCGAATTCGGCGTCGTCGGGGTGAACACGGGCTCCATCTCCTACGAGGGCGCCCCGTTCGGAGGCATGAAGCAGTCCGGTCTGGGCCGGGAGGGCTCGCATCACGGCCTCGAGGAGTTCCTCGAGGTGAAGTACCTCTGCGTCGACGGCGTGACAGCGACGGCGCGCTGAGCAGGGCGCGCCGGTGAGGGGCGCTCATGGTCCGCTGGAGAGGAGGAGGAGATGACCGAGCGACTGTCGAGCTTCGACGCGGTGGTCCGGGAGCTGCGCGACAAGCAGGAGATCACGGAGGTGCTCCACTCGTACTGCGCGTTCCTCGACAAGATGGACCTGGACGCGCTGGCGTCGCTGTTCACGGACGACTGCGTCGTGGACTACGGCCCTGAGCCGCACCTGCGCAGTAGCGGCGCCGAAGGGCTTCGCCACGACCTCGCCAGGATGTGGCGTTGGGCGCGCACCTCGCACCACCTTTCCAACGTGCTCGTCACCTTGGATCCCGACGGGGTCTCCGCGGTCGCGTCGAGCTACGTCCTGGCCTGGCACGAGCGCCCAGACGGCTCGACTGCCACGATGATGGGCAAGTACGAGGACCGCCTCGTACGTTGTCCCGACGATCGCTGGAGGATCTCATCACGCCGGCAGCTCCTCACCGGCAACGACGCCGGCTTCGACGTCAACATCAACCGATTCGAGCGACTTCCTCGCCCGACGTCGGCTTGATGTCAGCTGGTGAAGCGAATTCCCCCGAGTGTGACTGGCTTATGCCGGTACGGTTGCCGTCGCGTCCAACTCGTCGACAAGGGCGTCGAGGCGCAGCATGAGGTCGGAGAGGATCGCTACCCGTCGTTCGCCCTCGTCGCCTAGGGCGGTGAACGGGGTGATGGGCGCGCGCACGTCACCGACCGGGTAGCCGGCGACGGCAGCCAGCCGCTTCGAGTAGCACTGGTGGCCGTAGGTCGGGTGCCCCTCGGCGATCGTGTGGTCCATCGCGTCGAGCAGACGCTGGATCCGCCGGGCGTCGTCCACCCGACCCTCCTCGAGGAGCCCCCACATCCGTGCGGAGGCCCGGGGCACGTAGTTGCCGTAGGGATTTACGTAGCCAATGGCGCCCAGCAGGAAAGAGTCCACGGCGCGCTCGCCCGCGTAGACGTTCATCACACCCTCGGTCGCCTCGATGACGTCGCGCACCCGGGCCAGGTCCCGGCTCGACTCCTTGATGTACCGCACCTGTTCGAACGCTCGGGTGAGCCTGGCGACGAGCGCAGCCGACATGTCCACGTTGGACGTGACCGGGTTGTTGTAGAGCATGATCGGGACGGAGACCGCCTCGCAGATTGCGCGGTAGTAGCCGAAGATCTCGTCGTCGGTCGGGGTGTAGTAGTAGGGGGGCAGGATCATGAGGCCATCCGCGCCCAGCTCCTCCGCCTGGCGGCTGTAGGCCACCGCCCTGGGCGTGAAGGCGTTCATCGTGCCGACCAGCACGGGGATCCGCCCGCCGACCGTGTCCACGGTGGTCTCGACGACCTGAGCGCGCTCGTCATCGCTCACGGTGAGGAATTCGCCGGTCGTCCCGAGGACGATCACCCCTGGCACTCCGACGTCGAGCTGCCAGGCGAGGAAGCGTCGCAGCGCGTGGGTGTCGACGCGTGAGCCGTCCTCGCTGAAGGGCGTGACGCAGACCGTATAGCTGCCGTGGAACTGTGGTGCCATGGGTATCCTCTCTGCGAACAATCAGCCGCATAGTGTACGTCCCCGCCCCGCCCATGTCCCCTCTCGCAAGCCCTTCCGAGACGACGAGCCCCATCCCCTAGCCTCGAGCGCTCCATGCACGGAACCAGCACACAGCCCAGTGCGTCGACCTCGGGTGCCCACTCCGGTACGGCCCCGGACGAATTCGTGGTCGGGGGGCCCGCTCGTGCTTCCCGCCGCTACGACGTCGCCGTCGTCGGCGGCGGCATCACCGGCTGCGCCACCGCCTACCACCTCGCGTGCGCTGGCGCCTCGGTTGTCCTGGCAGAGCGCGGTGAGGTGGGAACCGAGGCGTCGGGACGCAACGCGGGCAGCCTGCACGGCCAGATCCAGCGTGAGCCCTTCGAGCGCTTCGGGCCCGGCTGGGCCCGCGACTTCCTGCCTGCTCTGCGCTTCCTGCTCGACGCGCTCGAGATGTGGGGGAGGCTCGACGAGGAGCTCGGCACCGACCTCGAGGTTCGAACCAAGGGCGGCTTGCTCCTCGCGGACGACCCTGCTCAGATGCAGCTCATCGAGGAGAAAGTTCGCGTCGAGCAGGAGGCCGGGCTCGATGCCCAGGTGCTCTCCCGCGCGGACGTGATGGCGCTCGCCCCCTACGTCTCGGAGCGGGTGGTCGGGGCGGAGTACAGCCCAGTTGAGGGCAAGGCAAATCCGATGCTCGCGACGCCGGCCTTTGCTCGCGCTGCTGCCCGTGCGGGTGCCGAGATCCGCGCTCGGTGCGCGCTCGTCGACCTCGAGATGAAGGGTCAGGCGGCCCGGCTGACGTTCGCGGCGTCCGAAGGCGGGCGCACCGAGACGCAGGTGCTCGAGGCAGAACGGGTGGTCCTGGCGTCGGGCGACGCCCTGGCGTACCAGGTGCGGTCGCTCGAGCCCGGGCTCGCGCTGCCTATCTCGAGTGAGCCCGTCCAGGTCGCCGCCACTGAGCCGGTACAGCCCTTCATCGAGCATCTCCTCTACTACGCAGGCCAGCGTCTCACGCTCAAACAGGCGAAGGCCGGTACGGTCCTGGTCGGCGGCGGCTGGCCTGCACGCCTCGAGCGAGGGACGGGTTACCCGCTCGTGCGCCTCGACTCGATGCGTGCGAACCTTGCCGTGGCGCTCGGCGTCGTGCCGCGCCTCGGTTCGGCGCTCGTTCTGCGGTCTTGGGCGGGGATCGGCAACGGCACGCCTGACCACCGCCCGGTCCTCGGAGTGCTCCGCCGTGCTCCCCGGGTGGTCGTTGGCCTGTTCCCGCACATGGGGTTCACCGCGGGCCCGCTCATGGGGCGCGTGCTCGCCGATCTGGCGGTCGAGCGCCAGCCGGAGCTCGATCTCGCTCCGTTCTCCCCGGAGCGCTTCGCGACGAGCTGAGTTGGCCTCTCCCTCTCCCCTCCCCCCTCCGTCGGCGGCGGGCGAGAAGCTCCGCTCCGGGTCCAACATCCACTCAGCCCTTCCTGGGGCTACGCGCGTTCTCCGTCGCCGACAAAGACGATCGATGCTGCGAACAATTGTGCGGTTGACGAACAGGCGAGCTGCGCGCTAGAACGTCGCCAACGTATTGCCGATCGGTGAAGAACGAGGAACGGGGGCGACATGAGCCAGATCGACGAAGCGGGCGTTGCAGGTCCGATGGCGCGCCATGCCGCTGGCCGAACCGGGGTGGTCGCGCCACGTTCGCACCGAGCATTGCTCAGGGGCGTAGGGGTGGTCGCTCTCGGTGCTTCGCTGGCTCTCGGCGCAACGGTGCTTGCCCCGTCGGCGCAGGCGAGCCCCGCCCGTCTGCGGGCGGCGCACAAGCCTGTCACGATCGAGGGCGCCAAGATCACCGTGGACAAGGCGCTCGCGAAGAAGGTCCCCACCTCGGTGAAGAAGACCGGCTTGGTGGACGTGACCTACAACGATGCCCCGCCTGACGAACTGGTTGTCGGGAGCAAGCTCGTCGGTTGGGAGGTCGACCTGGGGAAGGCGGTCGCGGCGACTCTCGGGATTCGCTGGCACGCGATCGCCTCGGGGAACTTCACAGGGTTCATCCCCGGGCTCCAGAATGGCCGGTACAACACGTCGTTCACCTCGTTCATCTACACGCCCGCACGCGTGAAGGCGATCGACATCGTGACCTACTACAACGTGGGTACCGGGTTCGCGGTCGTGAAGCGCAGTCCCATCCACATCAAGACTTTCACGGACCTGTGCGGGAAGAGCGTCGCGGTCATCGAGGGCTCTGCGTTCATCGAGCAGCTCAACGGCATCGACCCGACCTGCTCGAAGAAGAAGCTGCCGCCGGTGAAGGTTGCCACCTTCCCCTCGGACGCTGCCGCGGAGCTCGCGGTCACGAGCGGGAGGGACCAGGTCTATTCGAGCTCGGAGGATCAGCTGGCCTGGCTCATCAAGAAGTCCGAGCACTCGCTGGTCCTTCAGCCACTCAACTACCTGCCCACCCCCGAAGGTGCAGGAGTGGCAAAGTCTGCCAAGATCGCAGGACTCGTGACCAAGGCGATGGACCATCTCATCTCGACGGGCGCGTACAAGAAGATCATGAAAC
>JAJYYT010000082.1 GCA_021800645.1 Actinomycetes bacterium | reverse complement strand
GCTGGACGCGCCCGGGGCCATGTTCACCGCGTCGCACAACCCGGCGGCCTACAACGGCGTGAAGCTCTGCCTCTCCGGCGCGCGACCGATCGGCCGGGACACCGGGTTGCGGGAGATCGAGGCGCTGACCAACGAGCTGCTCGCGGCGCCCGCCCCAGCGGATCGGCCGCTCGCACCGATCGAGCGGCTCGACGTCCTGGCGGACTTCGCCGCGCACGTCCGCTCCTTCGTGGACGTGACGGCGCTCCGGCCGCTCCACGTGGTGGCCGACACCGCCAACGGGATGGGCGGGCTCGTCGTCCCCCGGGTGATGGAGGGCCTTCCCTTCGAGCTGGAGATCCTCTACGGCGACCTCGACGGGACGTTCCCCAATCATCCTGCCGACCCGATCCAAGAGGAGAACCTGCGCGACCTGAAGGCGGCGGTCCTCGAACGGGGAGCGGCGGTGGGGCTCGCGTTCGACGGCGACGCGGACCGCTGCTTCCTCGTCGACGAGCGCGCCGAGACCGTGTCGGGTTCCCTCACGACGGCCCTGGTCGCCGTCGCCATGCTCGAGAAGCACCCGGGTGCGACGATCCTCTACAACTGCGTCTGCTCGCACGTGGTGCCCGAGGTCATCGCCGAGCACGGCGGCAAGGGCGTGCGGACGCGGGTGGGGCACTCGTACATCAAGCAGGTGATGGCCGAGACCGGTGCCGTCTTCGGCGGCGAGCACTCGGGGCACTACTACTACCGTGACAACTACCGTGCGGACTCCGGCGTCATCACCGCGCTCTTGGTGCTCGAGCTCATGAGCCGGAGCGACCGTCCGCTCTCCGAGCTGCTCGCTCCGTTCCGCCGCTACGCGGACTCCGGGGAGATCAACACCCGGGTCGCCGACCCGGCCGGGGCTGTCGAGGCGGTGGCGGCCGCAGAGGCGGCGCGCGGCAACGAGGTCGACCGGCTGGACGGCCTGACGGTTGACCGCGGCGACTGGTGGTACAACCTCCGGCCGTCCAACACCGAGCCGCTGCTGCGCCTCAACGTGGAGGCGCGCGACGAGCAGTCATGCGCCCGGCACGTCGTAGAGGTCCTCGACCTCGTCCGCGCTGCCGGCTGACGCACGAGGGAACAGGAAGAGGAGGAGCAGACCCGTGGCGCTCGACCAGCTGCTGATCGAGGTCCTGGCGTGCCCTTTGGACAAGGGGCCGCTCTTGTGGTTCGAGGACGAGGACCTCCTCTACAACCCGCGGCTCAAGAAGGGCTACGAGGTCCGTGACGACATCCCCGTGCTCCTCGTCGAGGAGTCCCGGGACGTCGACGAGGCCGAGCACGAGCGCCTGATGGCAAAGGCACGTGCAGGCGGCGTGCTCGAGACGGGATCGGCCGGGCGGCGAGCGCCAGAGGCTGCGCCGGAGGCGCCGCAAGACGTGGGCGAGCCGCCGGCGTGAGCACGGCGGCAGGGTCCCCGCTCCGTGTGGACTCGCTCGACATGTGGGGGGCCACCGCGGCGCTCCCCACACAGATGGCGGAGGCGATCGACCGCGGGGTCGACGTCGATCTTCGCGGTCTGGAACGGCGAGGCCCGTTCTCCTCCGTCGTCGTGGCCGGGATGGGGGGAAGCGGGATCGCGGGCGACGTGCTCTCGGCCCTGGCGTTCACCCGCGCCAGAGTCCCGGTCGGCGTGGTGAAGGGGTATCGGCTCCCCGCCTACGTCGACGAGTCGACGCTGGTCGTCGCGGTCTCGTGCTCGGGCGACACCGAGGAGACGCTCTCGGCCGCCGACGACGCGCGCAGGCGGAAGGCTCCCGTGGTCGCGGTCAGCGGACCGGGCACGCTCTCTGGCGCCGCCCTCGAGGCGGGGTGGCCGCTCGTCTTGGTGCCGGCCGGCATCCCGCAGCCGCGGGCCGCCTTCGGTGCCCTGGCCGTCCCCCCGCTCGTCGTCCTCGAGCGGCTGGGCGTGCTCCAGGGGATGGAGGTCGCGCTCCGCGAGGCGGTGGAGGTCGTCGCCCAAAGCCGCGATGCCCTGGTCGGCAGGGCGAGCACCGCAGAGGAGCTCGCGAGGCGCATCGGCAGGACCATGCTCCTCGTCCACGGGGCTCCCGGCCCGACCGGCGTGGCCGCGCAGCGATGGAAGACCCAGGTGAACGAGAACGCCAAGTCGCCCGCGTTCTTCTCCCTCCAGCCCGAGCTCTCCCACAACGAGGTGGCCGGGTGGGGACAGCACGGCGACGTCACGCGCCAGGCGCTCACCGTGGTGGCACTGCGCTACCCCGGAGAGCACCCGAGGGTGGCTCGCCGGTTCGAGCTCGTCGAACAGCTCACGACAGAAGCCGTGGCCAACGTGCTCGACGTGAGGACCGACGCGGCGAACGACGTCGCGGCCCTGTTCGACCTCGTGCTGCTCGGAGACTTCGTCTCGCTCCATCTCGCAGCCGCCGAAGGCGTCGATCCGGGCCCGGTCCCGGCGCTCGCCGAGCTCAAGCAGCGTCTGGCGGCGTGGACAGGCTGACGGCGCTCGAGGGGCGAGTCCTCGGGTCGCTCGTGGAGAAGGCGCTCACCGTCCCGCAGTACTACCCGCTGACGCTCAACGCGCTCGTCGCTGCCTGCAACCAGTCGTCGAGCCGTGACCCGGTCACCTCGTACGACCACGCGCAGGTGCTCGGGGCGGTCGAGTCCCTCAAGTCGAAGAGGATGGTCCGTGCGGTGCTCCCGTCCCACGGGCGCTCGGTCGTGCGCTATCGGCACGTGCTCGACGAGACCCTCGGCCTCGACGCGCCGCAGCTCGCCGTGCTCGCGGTCCTCGTGCTGCGCGGTCCCCAGACGCTAGCCGAGCTGCGTGCGCGCACCGGGCGGATGGCCGAGATCGAATCGGTCGACCATGAGCTCGACCTGCTGGCGTCGCGTGCAGAGCCCCTTTGCGGGCGCTTCCCCAGGCGCCACGGGCAGAAGGAGGACCGTTGGACGTCCCTCCTCGCCGAGCCGTTCCCGGGCGCCGAGGCCGGTTTCGACGGGCCAGGCGGCGGCGCCGGGGAGGCGCTCGGGGAGGTCGACGAGGTGCGACGCGACCTCGACGCGGTCAGAGCGGAGCTCACGTCGCTCCGAGCGGAGCTCTGCGCGCTGCGCAGCGAACTGGACGACCTGCGCACCGCCCTCGGCGGGTGACCCGCCCTCAGCTGAGGCGCTCGACGATCATGGCCATGCCCTGACCGCCGCCGACGCACATCGACTCGAGCCCGATCGCCTTGTCCGCGTCCTCGAGCCCGTTGAGCAGGGTGGTCATGATCCGGGCGCCCGTCTGGCCGAACGGATGGCCGAGCGCGATCGCGCCGCCGTGCACGTTGAGCCTGTCCCATTCGATCCCGAGCTCTGCGGCGCACGGGACGACCTGGGCCGCGAACGCCTCGTTGATCTCGACGAGGTCGATGTCGTCGATCGTCATCCCCGCGCGCTGGAGGACCCGTCGCACGGCGTCGATCGGGCCGAGCCCCATGATCTCGGGGTTCAAGGCCGAGACGCTGCTCGCCACGATGCGCGCCAGCGGGGTCACGCCGAGCTCCCTGGCGCGCGTGTCGCTCATCACGACGACCGCCGCCGCGCCGTCGTTGAGCGGGCAGGCGTTCCCCGCGGTGACCGTGCCGCCCTCCCTGAAGACCGGCTTCAACTGGGCGAGCCCCTCGAGCGTCGTGTTCGGCCGGGGCCCGTCGTCCTTCGTCACCACCGTGCCCGAGGGGGTGGTCACCGGGACGATCTCCCGCTCGAAGAAGCCGTTCTCGACCGACGCGACGGCGCGGGTCTGCGAGACGAGCGCGTACTGGTCCTGCACTTCGCGGCTCACCTTCTTGTACTCGGCAACGTTCTCCGCCGTCTGTCCCATCGCGATGTAGACGTCGTCGAGCCCGCCGTGGGGCTCCCAGGGATCGGTCACCTTCGGCGCGCGCGCGAGCGTGCGCCGCTCGGCGTCGGCGAACGCCTCGTTGTGCGCTCCGGAGTCCGCGAAGCCGTTCCCGTATCGGCTCACGGTCTCGACACCTGCCGCCACGAAGGTGTCGCCCTCTCCGGCCATGATCGCGTGGGCGGCCATCCGGATCGTCTGCAAGGACGACGAGCAGTAGCGGTTCACGGTGACGCCGGGCACATCGTCGAGCCCGGACATGACCGCGACGACCCGCGCGATGTTGTAACCGGACTCCCCCGCTGGCTGGCCGCAGCCGACCAGAAGGTCCTCGATCATGTGCGGCTCGACCTGCGGCACCTTGTCGAGGACCGCCTTCACGACGTGCGCCGCCAGGTCGTCCGGCCGGCACTCGACGAGGGATCCTTTGGCGGCCCTGCCGATGGGGGTCCGCCCAGTGGCGACGATCACGGCTTCGGGCATTCGGCACCTCTCCTCGTCTCTTCTCGTCTCATCTCGTCTTGTTCCTATTGCTCCTAATTGTTCCCTGCCGCGTCCCCGGCTGCGCTTGCAGCCGCGCTCGCAGCCGCGCTCGCAGCCGCGATTGCGCTCCCAGCCGCGCCGTCCTCCTCGCTGCTTCCTGGCACCGGTCCGAGGTCGCCCGGGCGAGGGGGCGGGCGGTCGGGTTACTTCTCAGGAACCTAACCCGTGGCCCCCCGCGGACGCACCTTCGCTACGCTGCCCGGATGGGCCTCCTCTCGAGCGATGCGAGGCACGACGCCGACCTTGTGCCCGCCGGCGGCCCCGACCCAAAGGGCGCTGAGCCGGGCGCGCCGGCGATCGAGGTTCGTGACCTGGTGCGGCGTTTCGGCGGCCTCGAGGCGGTGAGGGGAGTGAGCTTCCGCGTCGCCCAGGGCGAGACCTTCGGCTTCCTGGGGCCCAACGGCGCGGGCAAGTCCACGACGATCTCCATGCTGTGCACCCTGCTCAACCCGACGTCGGGAACCGCCCGGGTGGCCGGGCACGACGTGGTCGCCGAACGCGCCGAGGTGCGCAAGCGGATCGGTCTCGTGTTCCAGGACACGACGCTCGACGACTACCTCACGGCCCAGGAGAACCTGCGCTTCCACGCGGAGCTCTACGGCGTGCCGCGCAGCCAGACGGGTCCGCGCATCGACGACGTGCTCAGGATGGTCGGGCTGGTCGAGCGGCGCGACAGCTTGGTGCGCACCTTCTCGGGCGGCATGAAGCGACGCCTCGAGATCGCGCGCGGCCTGCTGCACTCGCCGCGCGTCCTGTTCCTCGACGAGCCGACTGTCGGACTGGACCCTCAGACGAGGTCGCACATCTGGGGGTACATCAACGAGCTCCGACAGCGTGAGGCGATCACCATCTTCCTCACCACCCACTACATGGACGAAGCAGAGCACTGCGACCGGATCGCGATCATCGACGAGGGGAGGATCGTGGCCGAAGACACGCCCGAGCAGCTCAAGGCGGGAGTCGGCCAGGACCGTGTGCAGATCTCGACCGACGACGACCGCGCGGCCATCGCCGTGCTGCACGACCGCTTCTCGATCGATGCCACGATCAGCGAAGGCACGGTGGCGTTCTACGTCGCACGAGGAGAGGCCTTCGTCCCGAGACTCTTCGCCGAGCTCGGCGTGCCGATCAAGTCCGTGAGCGTCGCGCGGCCTACGCTCGACGACGTCTTCATGACCTATACGGGGCGGACGATCCGCGACGCGGAGGCGTCGAGCAGCGAGCGGATGGCGGCCGCTCCGTGGATGCGGGCGAGGCGACGTTGAGCGAGGCGGTCCGCGAGGACGTGACACGAGGAGACCCGTCCAACGCGACACTCCGCGCGGCCGCACACCCGGCGCGCCACCGGGCTGCGCCCGCGGCCGTCCGGGTCGCAGGCGGCCGCTGGCAGGACGACCTCCGGGCCGTGACGATGGTCTGGAAGCGCGAGCTCATCCGTTTCAGCCGGAACCGCCTTCGCATCATCACCTCGCTCGTCCAGCCGGTGCTCTTCCTGTTCGTGCTGGGGACTGGTTTGTCCTCGCTCATGGGGAGGGGCCTCGGGTCGGGCGCAACCGACTTCCGGACCTTCATGTTCCCGGGCGTGGTGGCGATGACCGTCCTGTTCACGGCCATCTTCTCGTCGGTCTCCATCGTCTGGGACCGCGAGTTCGGCTTCCTCCGGGAGATGCTGGTGGCGCCCGTCCGGCGAGGCGCGCTCGTCGTCGGCAAGTGCGCGGGCGGTGCCACCGTTGCGACGATCCAGGCGCTGATCATGCTCGCGCTCGCGGGGCTTGTTCACGTGCCCTACTCTCCCGCGCTCATCTTCACGCTCGTCGGCGAGATGGTGCTCGCTGCCGTCATGATCACCGCGCTCGGCACGGCGCTGGCATCGCGCATGGCGCAGGTGGAGTCGTTCCAGGTGGTCATGCAGTTCGTCGTGCTGCCGCTGTTCTTCCTCTCGGGCGCGCTGTTCCCACTCCACTCCCTGCCGACCTGGCTCGCCGTCCTCACGAAGTTCGACCCTCTTGCGTACCTCGTCGACCCGATGCGCAGGGCGGTCTTCGCGCACGTCCGCACCACTGCCGAGGTGCGCACGCTGTTTGCCGGCGGCGTCACCTGGAACGGCTGGACGGTCCCGGTCGGCGTGGAGCTGGGCCTCGCTGCGGTGCTCGCCGTGGTGCTCCTCGCCGTCGCGATCTACGAGTTCGCACGGACGGACTGACGGATCGGTGCGCACAGGGCCGCTGCGGTCTGCGACGAGCGTCCGAGCTCAAGACCCGGGCCTGGCCTCCGAACCGCTCCCGGCCCTCCGCTCCCAGGTGCCCGAGCGGCCACCCGACTTGTGCCAGAGCGCAAGTGTGGTGAGCACCGCTTCCTGGTCGTAGTTGCGCAGCGCCATGAGCAGCGTCAGTCCGGTGAACGCGCACGCAGTCAATGCCTCGATCTCGACGCCGGTCCTCGCCACGACCGCGGTGGTCGCACGCACCGCGACCTTGCCGGCCGTCACGTCCACTTCGATCTCGACGTCGACGTCGTCCAGCGGGAGCGGGTGGCACAGCGGGATGAAGGAGGGCGCCTGCTTCGCGGCCAGGATCCCGGCCGCTCGAGCGAAGGGCGAGAAGTCCTCGTCCTTCACCGCGGACTCGAGCGCGCCCGCGGTCGATCGGACGATGCAGCGCGCCGTCGCGCGGCGCTCGGTGACTGCCTTGCCGGTGACGTCGACCATCCGGGCCCGTCCGGCCCCGTCTACGTGGGTGAGGACGGGCTCGCCGGCCGTGGGCTCGCCGGCCGTGGGCTCGCCGGCCGTCACCGGGGCGTCCCCTTCACGCGCCACGCGCCCGCGTAGAGGTTCGCCCTTCCTTCGCGGACGAACGCTGCGAGCGTGATGTCCAGAGTCTGTGCCGTCGCGACCGCGAGGCTCGAGGGGGCGGAGACCGCGACGAGCACGGGGATGCCCGCGACCGCTGCCTTCTGCACGATCTCGTAGCTGACCCGTCCCGAGACCACGAGCACCGAGCGGGCGAGCGGGAGGCGCCGCCGCATCGCCGCCCAGCCGACGAGCTTGTCGACCGCGTTGTGCCTCCCCACGTCCTCTCGCACCGCGAGCAGGGCGCCGTCGACGTCGAAGAGGCCGGCCGCGTGCAGACCGCCCGTCTTTGCAAAGACGTGCTGGCGGTCGCCGAGCCGGTCGGGCAGCGACGTGAGGACGTCCGCGTCGATCGCCTCGCCCGCCGGCACGGGCGGGCAGCGGTCCTTCAGCGCGTCGAGGGTGGCGGTCCCGCAGACACCGCAGCTCGCGCTGACGCGGAGCTCGCGGCGGCGGGGCCCGATCTCGACGGGATGCGCGGTGGTGACGGTGACGACGTTGAACGCCTGCGGATCGCCTGGAGGCAGGTCGCAGTACCGGACCCCCCGGAGGTCCGACTGGTCGGCGAGCAGCCCCTCCGCGAGCAGGAAGCCGACGGCGAGCTCGAAGTCGTGGCCGGGGGTGCGCATCGTCACCGCCACCGGCTCCGCCGGCCCACCGGGACCGGAGAGACGCACCTCGAGAGGCTCTTCGCCGACGACCTCGTCCGGGCGCTCGGCGCGGCTCTTCGATTCGAGCGCCGTGACCATCACCTGCTCGGCGGGCGCGGCCCGATGTGCGGTGCCGAAGATCCCCGTCATGGACGCGCGCCCGTCATGGACGACGGAGCCTCACGAGAGCGACCGTACCAGCGTGGCCCAACGGCGGCGTCGCGGTCGACCGGGCGCGAGCGCACGTCCCCGGGGCCGGGCCCGGGCCCGGGTCCGGTCACTTCGAGCGGTCGAGCATTGCGGCCAGCCGAGCAGCGGCCTCTTTGGCGGCGGCGGGCTCGACGCCGGCACGGCCGACGAGCCACGTGGAGAGCGGCGCCGCGACCCTCTCGGAGGCGTGGGCGGCGAGCCCGGCGATCGCGAGGAGGTCGTCGATCTCCTCCTTGCTCGGCGGGG
>JAJYYT010000081.1:6905-8418 GCA_021800645.1 Actinomycetes bacterium | reverse complement strand
CCTTGAGGGTCGTCCGCGACGACGACCTCGACGATGCCGGAGCGATCACGGGCCGACGGGTTCACGATCACCGGGCCCGGAGAGGCCATCGACGCTCCGAAGGCGTGCAGGGCGCGCGCCACGAGGCCCTCGGCGATCGCCCGAGCCGCGGCGAAGCGCTGGAGCACCTCGTCGACGACGTCGTCGACGGAGCACGCGCAGATCGAGTCGTGTGCCGCGTTCCTGACGATCTCCCTCCACGCGAGGTCGAGCTCGGGCCCTGGCCATTCGCCGGGCGGCAGGTACAAGGCTGCGTAGGGCTCGGCGCGCCCTTCGAGCGCGCGCTCGGTGGCGGACGCGGCACGCCGGACGTCGACCCGGTTGGACGTCACGCCCATGAGCAGGTTCGCGCGCGCCCCCGAGCGCAGCTCCCCGCGCCAGCGCGTGAGCCCTTCGGTGGAGGTCCGCGCGAGGTACGCGGGCAGAGAGGTGATCTCGAAGTGCAGGTCGTCTTGGAGCGCGTTGGCCTCTGCGACGACGCGGCCGAGCTCAGGCTGGGGCGGCAGGTGGTCCGAGCCGTTCATGAGCAAGAGGTCCGAGACGAGGAAGGGCCCGATCTGCTGGAGGTGGTTGTGGACCCTGCGGACCAGCGCCTCGGCGTCGTCGGGCAGGAGCGAGCCGTTGCCGTACCCGAAGGGCAGGTACTCGGCGCGCACCGACGACCCGTCCGGCGCCTCCCAGAGAAAGCCGGTGGAGGTGATCGAGGAGGGGACTCCTCGCCAGACGACCGCGTGCTCGAAGCCCGCGAGGCGGAGGATCTGGGGCATCTGGGCGACGTGGCCGAACATGTCCGGCAGGTACCCCACCTCCATGGCCCCGCCGAACGCGGCGCTCCTCCGGATGCCGATCTGCAAGTCGCGAACGATCGTCTCGGGTGAGACCAAGTACTCGTCCATGAGCGTGCACCAGGGTCCCACGGTCAGCCGTCCCGACGCGGCGAGGCTCCTGATCCGCTCTTCGGCCTCGGGGCGGACCTCCAGGTAGTCGTCGATCGCCGCGGTCTGGCCGTCGAGGAGGAACCGGCAGTAGGAAGGGTCGGCCTCGAGCAGAGAGAGGAGCTGGTCGACGACGCCGACCAGCTTCAGGCGGAACGATTGGAACGGCTCGTACCACTCCCTGTCCCAGTGGGTGTGTGGCACGATCCAGACGCGTCGGGGAGGCACGGCCGTCCAGGTTAGGACGGGTCTTCAGGCAGGCACCGGTGGTGGGGTGCAGACGAGCCTTGGGGAGGGTCCGGCCCGGTTCGTCCCCGGTCCCGCCCGGATTGCCCGCGGGTGCCGTCGAGGCTTTCTCGTGGCGGCCGTCCTCGGTACGGTTGGGGCCGGTCATGAGGATCGCTTTCGGGACGGACGAGCGGACCCCGCTGACGGTGGCCGTGGTGGACCTTCTCCGGGCGTCCGGGCACGACGTGACGGTCGTGGCGGACGGCTCGGACTGGCCCGACGTCGGCCGCGCGGTCGGCGAGGCGGTCGCC
>JAJYYT010000081.1:0-6895 GCA_021800645.1 Actinomycetes bacterium | reverse complement strand
GCCAGCGCGTCCGGAGCGCGCCGGTGGAACGACGCGAACGTGCTCGCCTTCGGGCTGCGCCTCACGACGGAGACCGTCGCCGCCGAGATGCTCGACGCGTTCTTGGGCACCGACGCCGACCCGCTGGAGGCGCGCCTGGTCGCGCGCGTCGAGCCGGGATGACCACTGGCGCGGTCCACGCCGTGTCCTTCGCGAGCGGCGGTGCGCTGCGGCCCACGCTCGACGTGGAGCGGCGGCTCTGGCGCGAGGGGCACCGATGGGTGGCCGGCGTGGACGAGGTGGGCCGCGGCGCATGGGCCGGTCCGCTCAGCGTGGGGGTCGCGGTCGTGCATGCAGGGATGCGTCCACGCGCCGTTCCCCACCGGCTTCGGGACTCCAAGCTGCTGGCCGAGCACCGTCGTGAGGCGGTGTTCGACGAGGTCGCGCGCTGGTGCGCTGACGGGGCCGTCGGGCACGCGACCCCCGAGGAGTGCGACCGCTTCGGGATGACGCGGGCGTGGCGGCTCGCCGCGCACCGCGCGCTCGCGGACCTGGAGATCGAGCCCGACGTCCTGGTGGTGGACGGCCCGTACGACTTCTTGCGCGCTCGAGCCTTTCGAGCCGGCCGTGCGGGAGTCGAGCCGAACGACGAGGCCCAGGCGTCTGCGCCCTGCGACCACAGGCTCGACGAGGCCCAGGCGTGTGCGCGCCCCGACGGCTTCGAGCTGCCGGACGCTCCCGTGCCGTCGCGGGTGCTCACGATCGTCGGGGCCGACGCCCGGTGCGCGGCGGTCTCGGCGGCCTCCGTGCTCGCGAAGGTGGTTCGCGACAGGATGATGCGGGCCGAGGCCGCGCACTTCCCGCCCTACGGCTTCGACCGCAACAAGGGGTACCCGTCGGCGCTCCACCAGATCGCGCTGCGCGGCTATGGCCTCTCGGCGATCCATCGGCGCAGCTGGGCGTACGTGGCGGACCTTCCGTGGCGCTGAGCCGAGGGTCCTTCTCTTAGGATCGTCCCGACATGGTGTACCTCCTCGCGATGGGCGCCGCGCTCGCCAATGCGCTGACGAGCATCTTCCAGCGCTTGGGGGTCGAGGACGCCCCGGACTCCGACACGCTGCGGCTGCGCTTGATCGCGCGCGCGGTGCGCAGCCGCGTCTGGCTCGCGGGGTTCGGGCTCATGGTGCTCTCCTTCGCCATGCAGGCGACGGCGCTGCACCTCGGCCGGCTCTCGGAGGTCCAACCGATCCTCATCCTCGAGCTGCTCTTCCTCGTCGTGATCCTCGGGGTCTGGTTCGAGTTCCCGCTCGGCTGGAGGGAGTGGATCGGTGCGACCGCTGCAGCCCTCGGTCTCGCAGGGTTCCTCGTGTTCGCGGATCCAGGGCGCGGGAACGGTCGTCCGACGAGCCTCGACTGGCTCGAGGTGGGCGCGGCGTGCGCAGCCACCGTCGTGTGCGCGACGCTCCTCGCCCAGCGAGGGCCGCGCTGGTGGCGAGCGGCCAGCTTCGGGCTCGCGGGCGCGGTCGCGTACGCGTTCGCGGCGGCCTGCACCAAGGAGGTGTCGGACTTCGCCACGCACGACTGGGTGTCGGTCTTCGCACACTGGCAGACGTACGGGCTCGCGGGTTCCGGCACGCTCGCCGTCTTCCTCGCACAGAACGCGTACCATGCCGGCCCGATCGCGGCGTCCCAGTCGGCGCTCGTGCTGGCCGACCCGCTCGCGAGCATCCTGATCGGGATCGCGCTCTTCGACGACGACCTGCGCACGCACGGGGCGTGGGGACCGCTCGAGGCGCTCTCGCTGCTCGTCCTGTTCGCGGGGGGCATGCTGCTCAGCAATTCGCGGCTCATCGCCGGGATCCGCACGAGCGATTCTCCGGACGCGGACCGCCTCGGGCCCAGGCTCCGTCGCAGGGTCACGACCCGGGCCCCTCGGCCCGGCCTGCGCTCCAGTCGCCCGTGATCGAGCCGCAGCGCTGCGGCATGCGCCCCTGGACCACGTCGGAGCCCGGACGACTGGCGACCGGGCGCGTGTAGGACGTGTAGGAGACGTCTCGGTGTGTCCAGGCTCGCGGGGACGTCGCAGGCGTGCGCCAACGCGGACGCCCGACATGCGCGCCGGTAGGGTCTAGATCGTGAAGACGTCGGAGCCCGGGGATCGCAGGGTTTCGGCCGCGCCGGCTGCTCGTCGTCCCTCTGACGGCGCGTTCGGTCCGAACGCCTGGCTCGTCGACGACATGTACGACCGCTACCAGGCCGATCCGAGCTCGGTTGGCGAGAGCTGGCGTGACTTCTTCGCCGACTACCACCCCGCGGCCGTCCCGCCTCCGATGGACGTGCTGGCGAAGGAGGTCGCAGAGAGGGAGCGTGAGAGCGAGGGAGGGACCTCCGAGAGCGCCCAGGTCTCGCCTGGCGCTCCGAGTGGAGGACAGGGCGCGGAGGTAGGGAACGGGCACCTCGGGGCACCCCCGCCCTGGGGGGACATGGCCGCGGCCGCGCAGACCGCCGCCGAGACGCTCGCCCCGCACGGGGCGCTTGGAGCCGTCCCGGCGGCGCCACCCGCCGCAGGGCCCGAGGAGCTCAGGAGTGCCGGCGCGCAGCGCAGCGGCGGGCAGCTCGAAGGCGACCGGCCCGTCACGCTTCGAGGCGCCGCCTCCAGGCTGGCCGCCAACATGACGGCCAGCCTCTCGATGCCGACGGCGACGAGCGTGCGCACGGTCCCCGCGAAGCTGCTCGAGGTCAACCGCCAGATCCTGAACGACCACCTGGCACGCACCACCGGTGCGAAGGTCAGCTTCACCCACCTCATCGGCTATGCCGTGGTCCGCGCCCTCCGGGCGGTGCCGGCGCTCAATTCTTCCTACGTGGAAGACCACAGCCCCGACGGGCGCGCCGTGCCGGGCGTGGTGCACCACTCCCACGTCGGGCTCGGGCTCGCCGTGGACGTGGAGCGTCCCGACGGGTCGCGCGCGCTCATGGTCCCGTGCATAAAAGAGGCCGACACGCTGGACTTCCGGGAGCTCGTGCTCGCCTACGAGGAGCTGGTTCGCAAGGTGCACTCGGGTAAAGCGGTCCCGGACGACTTCGCCGGCGTGACCGTGAGCCTCACGAATCCCGGGACGCTCGGCACGCTGCAGTCGGTGCCCCGTCTCATGCCCGGCCAGGGCGCGATCATCGGGGTCGGAGCGATCTCGAACCCGCCCGGCTTCGAAGCAACCGACCCGCAGCTGCTCGCCGAGCTCGGCGTCGGTCGCGTCGTCACGCTCACGTCGACGTACGACCACCGGATCGTCCAGGGCGCGGAGTCCGGGCTGTTCCTCGCCCACGTCGCCGAGTGCCTGATGGGCGATCACGGCTTCTACGACGACGTCTTCGAGTCCATGGCCGTGCCGTACAAGGCCGTGCGTTGGCACCCGGACCGGTCGGGGATCGGCGAGCGGGAGGACGAGCGGATCTCGAAGCAGGTCCACGTCCAGACCCTCATCAACATGTACAGGGTCCGTGGCCACTTGATCGCCCACCTCGACCCGCTCGATGCCGAGCCGCCGAGGACCCATCCGGAGCTCGATCCGCTCACGTACGGGCTCACCATCTGGGACCTGCCGCGCCGGTTCGTCGCGGACGGCCTCGCAGGGCGCGACCGGGCGACCCTCGAGGAGATCCTCCAGATCCTGCGGGACGCGTACTGCCGGACCCTCGGGATCGAGTACATGCACATCCAGGACCCCGCGCAGAAGCGATGGATCCAGGAGAACGTGGAGGGGGTCGACGCAGCGCTCGGAGCCGAGGAGCAACGCCACATCCTCGACCGGCTGAACGCGGCGGAGGTGTTCGAGCGGTTCTTGCACACCCGCTATGTCGGCCAGAAGCGCTTCGGGCTCGAAGGGGCAGAGTCCCTCATCGTCGTGCTCGACACGCTCCTCGACGACGCAGCGCGCGCTGGCGTCGTCGAGGCGGTGATGGGCATGGCGCACCGAGGTCGGTTGAACGTGCTCGCCAACATCGTCGGCAAGTCCTACCGGGACATCTTCTACGAGTTCGAGGGGAACCTCGATCCGGAGTCGGTGCAAGGTTCCGGAGACGTGAAGTACCACAAGGGCGCAACCGGGAAGTTCACGGGGTCCTCGGGCCTCGAGCTCGCGGTGACGATGGCGTCGAACCCTTCGCATCTCGAGGCCGTCGACCCCGTCGTGGAAGGGATGGCGCGCGCGAAGCAGGACCGCTTCGTGCCGCCGAACGAGGGCGCGTCCGCGGCGTCCGGTGCGCAGGGCGGGACGCAGTTCCCGATCCTCGCGGTGCTCGTCCACGGGGACGCGGCCTTCGCCGGGCAGGGGGTGGTTGCCGAGACGCTGAACCTCTCGGCACTCTCGGGCTACCGGGTCGGCGGCACCGTGCACATCGTGGTGAACAACCAGCTCGGGTTCACGACCGCACCGGGCGCGGCCCGAAGCTCCGTGTACCCGACGGACGTGGCGAAGATGGTCCAGGCGCCGATCTTCCACGTGAACGGCGACGACCCCGAAGCCTGCGTGCGCGCGGCGCGCCTCGCCTTCGGTTTCCGCCAGGCGTTCCACAAGGACGTCGTCATCGACCTCGTGAGCTACCGGCGCCATGGGCACAACGAAGGCGACGACCCGAGCTACACCCAGCCGCTCATGTACCAGCGCATCGACGCCAAGCGTTCGGTGCGCAAGCTCTACACCGAGACCCTCGTGCGCCGTGGTGACATCACCCTCGAGGAGGCCGAGCGGGCACTCGACGACTTCAACGCCCAGCTCCAGGCCGTCCTCGACGAGGTGCGTGCCGCGCCACCGCCGCCCCTGGCGCGACCCGCGCCCACCGGCAGGGCTGCGACGGGCGCCGAAGACGCAGGGCCGGAGGTCCCGGCCCTGGAGACGGGCGTGCCTGAGGCGCTCCTCGTCGAGCTCGCCCACCGGACCACGACCGTGCCCGAGGGCTTCACGCTGCACCCGAAGCTCGTCCGGCAGTTCGCCCAACGCAAGGACCTCGTCGCCTCCGGCGAGGTCGACTGGCCGCTCGCCGAGCAGCTTGCGATCGGTTCGTTGCTCGCCGAAGGGGTCGACGTCCGGCTCACCGGCCAGGACACGCGCCGTGGCACCTTCAGCCAGCGCCACTCGGTGCTCGTCGACTACCGGAACGGTCACGAGTACGTGCCTCTCGCGCACCTCGCAGACCTCGCGCAGGGAGGCCACGGCCACCGTGGTCACTTCACGGTGCGCGACTCGCTCCTGTCGGAGTACGCAGCCCTCGGTTTCGAGTACGGGTACTCGGTCGAGGCTCCGGACGCGCTCGTCGCATGGGAGGCACAGTTCGGCGACTTCGTGAACGGCGCGAGCATCATCATCGACAATTTCCTCGTCGCCGCAGAGGACAAGTGGGGCCAGCATGCGGGGCTCGCGCTCCTGCTGCCTCATGGCTACGAAGGCCAGGGACCCGAGCACTCCTCGGCTCGTATCGAGCGGTTCCTGACGCTGGCAGCCCGCGGCAACATGCGCGTCACCGTGCCGTCGAACGCGGCGCAGTACTTCCACTTGCTGCGCGCCCAGCCGAGGCGGATGCCCGCAACTCCGCTCGTCATCATGACGCCCAAGTCGATGCTGCGCGCCCAGCGGTCGCGCTCGCCGCTCGCCGCGCTCACGTCGGGTTCGTTCGCCGAGGTGCTCGACGACCCGTCGGTCCCCGATCCCTCACAGGTGCGGCGTGTGGTGCTCGCGAGCGGCAAGGTCGCCCACGAGGCCATGCAGCGACGGGACGAGCGGCTCACTGGGGTCGGCCCCTCGCGGGTCGTGCCGTCCTCTGAGGCGTCCCCGCATCCGGCGTCCGCGGTGGCCGTCGTGCGCGTCGAGCAGCTGTACCCCTGGCCGGAACGGCGCATCGGCGAGGTCCTCGCTCGCTATCCCGCGGCCACCGAGGTCATGTGGCTCCAAGAGGAGCCCGAGAACATGGGAGCTTGGCCGTTCGCGCACTCGCGGCTCCACAGGATCCTGCGCGGGCGCTACACGCTCGTCCATGCGAGCCGGCCGGAGTCGGCGAGCCCGGCGACGGGAAGCGCGACGCTGCACCAGCTCGAGCAGGCCTCGCTCCTCGACCGTGCGATCGGCTGACCCGCCGGGGCCCAGGGCTGCTGTCGCATGAGCGTCGCGCCCGAGAGGCACGTGGTCGTGGTGGACGGCTCGAACCTCGCGACCGAGGGCCGTACGACCCCGAGCCTCGTCCAGCTCGACGAGGCCGTCCGTGCGTACGCGGCCGAGGACCCCACGGCGGAGATCGTCGTCGTCGTCGACGCGTCGTTCGAGCACCGCGTCGACCCCTCCGAGCGCAAGCAGCTGATCGACGCCGAGCTCCACGGAGAGGTCGTCTCTCCCCCTGCAGGCGCGATCGGACGTGGTGACGCGTTCGTGCTGCGCATCGCCGAGCGCACCGGCGCGGTCGTGCTCTCGAACGATTCGTTCCAGGAGTTCCACGCCGAGCACCCGTGGCTCTTCGACAAGGGCAGGCTCGTCGGCGGCAAGCCCGTGCCGGGCGTGGGATGGATCTTCACCCCCCGAATCCCCGTACGAGGACCCAAGAGCCGGCAGGCCACGCGACAGACGAAGGGCGAGGGGCTCGGGACGCTCTCGGCGCCCGTGAAGGCCGCAGAGCTGGCGAAGGCCGCGAGGAAGGTCGCCGGGAGGAAGGCACCGGTCCTCCCCGATGGCTCCACGCCGAAGGTGGGCGACGTCTGGCCGGCTGGGGCGCCTGCTGCCGGCGCTCTTGTGCCGGAAGAGGTCGAGACGACGCCGAAGGGGGCCGCCGGGGAAGTCCCGAAGAAAGGTGCCAAGGAGAGGGCGAAGGAGCAAAAAAAGAAGAAGGCTCCCGAGCAGGCGGGCGCAGGAGGCGGCGCGGCGGAGTTGCC
>JAJYYT010000080.1 GCA_021800645.1 Actinomycetes bacterium | reverse complement strand
GGCTTCAGCGCAGCTCGACGTGGTCGAGGTACTCGTCGCGCCAGAAATCGAACCGCTCCGACGGCAGCGCGAGCGCGTGGGTCGGCTCCAACGACTCGACGAACGCCCGGTCGTGGCTCACGACGACGAGCGTCCCTGGCCAACGTCCCAGCATGTCGCCGACCGCGGTCACCGACTGCGGGTCCAGGTTGTTCGTCGGCTCGTCGAGGACGAGAAGGTTCGACCATCCTGCCGCGAGCATCGCCAGAGAGAGCTTCGCGCGCTCGCCGCCCGAGAGGCTGCCTGCACGCCGCGTGGCGAGCTCTCCGGAGAGGCCGAAGGAGCCCAGGAGCGACCGGCGGTCCACCTCGGTCCCGAGCACCGAGTCGCCCACGTTCTCCAAGGCGTTGCGCTCGAGGTCGACGTGCTCGTGCTCCTGCGCGAAGTAGCCGACCGCGACGTGGTGGCCGAGCGTGACCGTTCCTCGGGTTGGCCTCTGCACGCCGGCGAGGCAACGCAGCAGGCTCGACTTTCCCGCACCGTTCCGGCCTATGACCACGGCCCGGTCACCGCGCGAGAGCGCCATCGAGACGCCGTGCAGCACGCGGTGCGAGCCGTAGGAGACTGCGAGCCCTGTGACCTCCAGCGGCGTCTCCCCGGCACGCGGCGGGTCCGGGAGGCGGAAACGCGTGGAGCGCTCGCTCCTCGCGCTCTTCGCGACGGGGGTCATCGTGCGCTGGAGCCGCTCGACCCGCTTGTCGAGCGCCTTCGCGACGCGGGCCCGCTTCTCGGTGCTCGCGCGCATCGAGTCCGCGAGGGCGCCCAGGCGAGCCACCTCGCGAGCCTGGCGCGCCGCGGTCCGTGCCTCGTGGTCGAGGCGCTGGGCGAGCTGGGCGCGGAAGCTCGTGTAGGTGCCGGCGAACTCCGCCAGCGCGCCGGCGTGCAGGTGGAGGACTTTCGTGATCGCACGGTCGAGCAGCGTCAAGTCGTGGCTCACGACCAGGAGCGCGCCCTTGAACTGCCCGAGCCGCTCCATCAGCCACCGCTTGGCGGGGGCGTCGAGGTGGTTCGTGGGCTCGTCGAGCACCATGACGTCCGGTTCGCCGTAGAGGACTCGCATCAGGTCTAGCCGTCGCCGTTGGCCGCCGGAGAGGTCGTCGACGTCCTCGAAGAGAAGGTCCTGTCGGAGCCCGAGCCCCTCGGCCATGCGCGCGAGCGTGGACTCCGCCTCGTAGCCTCCGAGCACGCGGTAGCGCTCTTCGGCGTCCGAGAACCTCGCGATCCGCTCCGGGTTCGGGTCCTGGGCCATCAGAAGGCGCGCCGTGGTGAGCTCCACGTCGAGCGCGTCGAGCCCGCGGGCGGACAGCACGTGGGACAGCGCGCTCGAGTCGGTGCCCAGCCCGCCCGAGACGGGCACCTGTGGGAGGTAGCCCAGCGTGCCGAGCACCTGCACGTCCCCGCGGTAGGAGAGCTGTGGCGAGGGATCGCCGACGAGCACCGACAGCAGCGACGACTTCCCGGCGCCGTTGCGCCCGACGACGGCCACCTTGTCGCCTGCGGCGACCGTGAACGAGGCACGGTCGAGCAGCTGGCGACCGGCGACCGAGAGCGCGAGGGAAGTGACGGAGATCATGGCTGGGGGACCGGGCATGACGGTCGTCTCGAAGCTGCACGGTCGCGCCGCGCCCTGCAAGGAGGTTACCTGCCGCGTGCCTTCTCCCGGAGCCCTCCTGCGCCGGGTCCCGTCGCGCGCCGCAGCGCATCCAATCGGGTCGCGACAGCGTCCTCGCCGCGCGCCCCCGTGTCGCCTGCGACGTCGATCTCCACGACCTTGCGTCGTGAGGTGGCGCCGCTCACGAGGCGGACCGCCGACGCGCGGACCCCGAGCGCCTGTGCGAGCGCGCGCAGTGCGGCCGTGCTCGCGCGACCTTTCTCCGGCGCCTCGGTGACGCGGACGACGAGCGCCTCGCCGTGAGTGCCACCCACCGACGTGGAACGCGCACCTGGCTGGACCCGGATCTCGACGCGCACCTGCTCACGCACCGAGGTCCGGTCCCCGGCGCGACCGATCGTCGCCTGCCGACTGCGCAGGATGAAGCCACGGTACGTCGATCAGGTCGATCAGGTGGATCAGGTGGATCAGGTGGATCAATGGGTCTGGACGAAGATGCAGAACGGGTGGCCTGTGGGGTCCGCGTACACGCGGAGCTGCTCTGTGGAGTCGTCGCTCCGGTCGACGAGCAACCTGGCACCCAGGCGCAGCGCGCGGGCGTGCTGGTGGTCGAGCAGCTCCCGGGAGAGCTCGGCGGGGGAACGGGCGTCGACCGTGTCGAGCGCCACCTGACGAAGCACGGGGTAGGGCGTGGCGGCCATCGGTCGATCCTCCTGGGCGTCCTGCGCCCGCACGCATGGTCGCGTCGAGTCTTCCACGTCGCCGCTGCACGGGACGAGCGAACGAGCGCGCCGGCGAGCTACGCGGGGAACCACCTCGAGCGGAGAGGGAACAGGTAGCGATCGGTCACCGCGTTGAGCACGCGGCGCGCCTCTCGGAAGTGGTCTGCCACCTCGCCGACCACGGCCAGGGTCCCGGTCACCGGCTGGCCGGTCGCGGTCACGAGCCGCGTCGCGTTCCGGTACCAGGCGGATCCCAGCAGCTCGAACAGCGCGACGCCGTCGAGATCCGCTGCCTGCTCCACTTGGACACCGCTGTGAGACCGCAGGCGGTCCGCGGCTGCACCCACTGGGAGTGGAGGGTGGTCGGGGAAGACGCCCAGGAGGAACAGGCAAAGGTCGCCCAGGCGCCGGTAGACGCCCGGCCGCTCCCTGGGTCCCACCGTGTCCAAGAGTGCGGCGAGGCGTGCCGGATCGAGCTCGCTGAACCGCTGCCGCCTCCAGCCACGCGCGGTCCGTCGCCAGGTGACCCCGCTCGACACGCGGGTGTAGGACGCCAGCAGCTCCACGAAGAAGTACCGTCGCAACGGGTCGCGCAGCATTGCGCGCAGTGCAGCGACGTCGAAGACGGGGATCCGCTGATGCGCCCCCACGCGTTCTTCGACGAAGGTCGTCTTCTCGAGCGCTGCCGCAGTGCGGTGCACCGCAACGGCGAACGCGAGGAACGGCGACACGGTCGCGCCGGGTCCGGCACCCTCGCCGCCGAAGACGGCCGCCTCCAGCCCAGGAGAGCCGAACGCCGTGACGACGGGGGTGTCCGGCGGTGAGACGGCCCGGAGAAGCTGGCGGTCCGTCTCGCTCAGGTGTTGGCGGTAGAGCAGCTCGACGTCGATTCGCGCAGCGTATCCGCCCGACGGAGGCCGCCGACCGGTGGAGGCCGCTGTCGCGCCACCCTGGTCGCGCAACTCCCGTCGCTACGGTATGGGCCATGGCACCTGGCCGCCGCTTCCGCCTGCTCGTCGCCCTCGTCGTGATCGTGCTGGTCGCGCTCGCGGTGCTCACGATCGTGATCCTCACGGCAGTCGGAGCCTTCACAAGCTCCACAAGCGCCGGCGCAGGGAGGAGCTCACGCCCGGGCCACTCCTCAGCGGTGACCGGCGAGCCGACGGGAGGGAACGGCAAGCAGCTTGGCCGCGTCGCTCCAGCCCCTGCGTACGCGAGCCGTGCGTGAGCGCGGTCGGCTCCCGAGTGCGCGCGCACCTGGGAGGTAGCCTGCCTGCGCATGTCGATCGTGTCGCTGATCGCTGGCCTCCTCCTCGGTCTGCTCCTGGGCGGAGCGCTCGTCTGGCTGTGGCGGCGGGGTAGGGAGCTCCAGCTGCGAGCAGAACGCGACGCCGCGACGAAAGGAGCGATCGCGGAGATCACCCAGGCGTCGGTGAGGGCTGCCGCGGAGCAATTCCGCCAGCTCGAGGAGACCACCGCCAAGAGCGTGACCGAAGATCTGGAGCGCCGACAGGTGACGCTCGAGCACGCCGTCTCCGAGCTCGTGAAACCGGTGTCCGATCAGCTCGACCGGTACCGTCAGGTGGTCGAGCAGCTCCAGACGAAGAGCACCCAGATGCACGGCGAGCTGAAGGCTGAGCTCCAGCGGCTCGCCTCGGCCAACGCCGGCCTCCAGCGGGAGACCGCGAACCTGGTCGGCGCGCTGCGCCGTCCCGAGGTGCGCGGAAGCTGGGGAGAGCAGCAGCTGCGGCGCATCGTCGAGCTTGCCGGCATGGTCGAGCATTGCGACTTCGACGAGCAGGTGCACGGCGAGGGTTCGTCGGGACGCGCGCAACGCCCCGACATGGTCGTGCACCTCCCGAACGAGCGCCGGGTGGTCGTCGACGCGAAGGTCCCGCTCGACGCGTTCTTGGAGGGGCTCGCCGCAGAGGACCCAGGTGATCGGGATCGGTGCATGAAGCGCCATGCCCAGCAGCTGCGCTCCCACGTGGAAGCTCTCGCCAAGCGGTCCTATGCGCAAGGCGTCGAGGGATCGGTCGACTTCGTCGTCGCCTTCGTCCCGAACGACGCACTGCTTGCCGCCGCGTACGAGCAGGACGCAGCGATCGTCGAACGTGCGGTGGCCGACCAGGTGCTCATCGCGACGCCCATCACGCTGATCGCCCTGCTGCGAGCGGTCGCCTATGGCTGGCAGCAGGAGGCCGCGGCGCGCGACACCCAGGCGATCGTCGCTGCGGGGCGCGCCCTCCATGAGCGTCTGGGCGTCCTGTCGGGCCACATCGCCGATCTCGGCGGAAGGTTGCGTGGCGCGGTGGAGTCCTACAACAAGTTCGTCGGATCGCTCGAGCAGCGCGTGCTGCCCCAGGCTCGGCGCTTCGGGACCCTGGGCGCCTCGGGTACCGCCAGCACCGTTCTCGAAGATCTGGTGCCCGTCACGGAGATCCCGCGGCAGCTCACGGCGCCGGAGTTGACGGGCCCGGCGGTCCTGGCCCCGACAGCGCCGACCCCGGCTCCAGAGGATCCGCCGCTGCCGCTTCGCTGAGCCGGCGGTAGCCGTGCAGCGGTCAGTAGGAGGAGGCGCCGGAGACGTCTCGCACGATCGCCACGCCCGCGGAGGTTCCGAGCAGCGATGCACCTGCGTCCAGGAGCGCGACGGCCTGCTCGCGACTGGCGATACCGCCGGAAGCCTTGACCAGGACGTTCTCGGGAGCATGGGCGCGAAGCCAGCGGATGTCCTCAGGCGTGGCACGGCCCACAGCACCCGAGGAGGCGTTCTTCAGGTACGCGACGCCAGCGTCGACGCACGCGTCGACGGCTACCAGCCGCTCTTCTGGCGAAAGGAGGGGCAGCTCGAGCATCGCCTTCACCGGGAGGCCCTGGGAGGCCTGGAGGACCGCACCCAGGTCGTCCGCGAAACGCGCGTGCTCGCCGGATCGGAGCCAGCCGATCTGGATGCCGATGTCGACCTCGTCCGCACCGGCGTCGACGATCGCGCGCATCTCGGCGACGCGGCCGGCAGTCGTCATGCAGCCATAGGGGAAGTCCATGGCGGTCGCGACCTTCACCCCCGTGCCGCTCAGCAGGGCCCGTGCTTCGCCCAGCCAGCAGGCGCCGATCATGGCCGCGTCGAAGCCGTTGTCGACGCACTCCGAGAGGTGCCGCTCGAGCTGCGACCGGCTCACCCCGGGCGCGATGAGCGTGTGCTGGATGAACGGTGCGAGGCTGTCAGTCACGGCGTGCCTTTCCGGGGTCGTGTGCGAGGAGGGAGAGGACCGCGTCGAGGAAGGCAGGTCGATCGATCTCTTCGACGACAGTCGCGTTGGGCGGGTCGTCGAAGACGCCCCAGTCGAAGACCGAGTGGCCGAGCGTGACCGATCCGTGCGTCTCCACTTCGACCCGGTAACGACCGGTCCGGCGGACGAGCCCAGGTTCGAGCAGACAGAGCGCCGTGAGCAGGTCCGGGTGGGTCGACCCGTCGATGCCGACACGACGGTTGAAGGCCAAGGTCGGGCCGTTCACGACGGTGAAGAAGTGCGACAGCGACGTCTCGAGGCTGGCGATCGCCGCTCGCTCCGCGTCGTCGAAGACTGCTTGGCGAACGGTGAGGCTCCAGTCGACGATGGTGACGTCGAATCCCGCGCCGAGGACGACGCTCGCGGCTTCGGGGTCCGCGTAGAAGTTGTACTCCGCGGCCGGGGTGATGTTGCCCCGCCAGTTGTTCGAGCCGCCCATGAGGTACAGCTTTCGGATCTTCGAAGGCAGTTCCCGATCGAGGATCAACGCGCTGGCCACGTTGGTGAGCGGACCGATGCAGACCAGGTCCAGCTCGCCTCGGAAGCGTTCGGCCAGCGCCCCGAGGGCGGTGACGGCGTGGCCCTTCTCGATCATCTGACGCGGTCGCGGCCAATCGTGCTCCCCCTTCCCGTCGCCGTGCACGTGCGCGGCAGAACGCCACGGACGCGTGAGCGGCGCGGTGCAGCCGGCGAAGACAGGGACCTCGCCGCTACGGCCCGCCTGGTCGATCGTGATCAGCGCGTTGTCCAGCTGCTGCTGGAAGGAGACGTTCCCGGCGACGACGGTCACCGCCTGCAAGTCCGCGGCCGGGTGCAGCAGGCACGCGAGGAGCGCGAAGCAGTCGTCTGCGGCGGTGTCGGTATCGAGCACGAGCGGGCGGCGCACGGGCGCCGGCTTGTCCAGGTTCATGGTCCCTCGAGATCTTGTCGCCGCGGGAGGCCCGGGATCACGCCGGGCACGCGGATACAGTGCGCGGCGGCGCGGGTGCCAAAGCGTGCCGCCTCCGCGGGGTCAGCGCCCTCGGCGAGGGCCACGCCGAGGGCGGCGCTAAAGGCGTCGCCAGCACCGGTCGAGTCGACGACCGGGTCCACGGCGATCGCCTCTATGTGCGCGGACCTGCCATCGTGGTCGACGTACGCGCCCGACGCTCCCGCCGTCAGCACGACAACGGCACCGGTGCGCTGGGCGAGCCGTGCCGCGAGCTGCTCTCCGGGCAGTGTGACCGCCTCGAGCACGCGCTGAGCTTCGTGGACGTTCGGCGTGATGACATCGGCCTCCGACAGCAGTGTGAGCGCGTCGGCACCCCTCGGCGCCGGCGCAGGGTCCAGCACGCTTCGGACGCCGGCACGCCGCGCGACGCGCAGCGCGTGCGCAACGGTCGGAAGCGGGATCTCGAGCTGCACCAGCAGCACGTCGGAGGCGGCGATGATGGAGGCGTCGAGGTGCTCGGGCGTGAACCGCTCGAGCGCACCTGGCGCGATGACGATGCGGTTCTCTCCGTCGGGCTCGACCAGGATCGTGCCGACCATGGTGGGTGCGTCCGTGCACACGAACGGCGCGGCCTGGACCCCCTCGCTCTCCCACAGCCTGTGGGCACCTTGGCCGAAGGCGTCGTCGCCAACCGCCGTCTGCAGGCTCACCTGCGCACCCAGTCGAGCGGCGGCGACAGCCTGGTTCGAGCCCTTCCCACCGTGGTGCTGTGCGAAGGAACGGCAGGAAACCGTCTCGCCGGCTCGGGGGATGGCGTCGACCACGAAGGTGAGACCGACGCCGTAGGCACCGACCACCGAGATGCGAGGGCTCATCGCCGGGAGTCACAGGACTGAGACGTGCCTCGCTGGGCCCATGCCTCGAGCGCCCGGTCGCCGTGGCCCCAACGGCCCTGTCCACAGCTCGCCCCAGGTCGACGCCTTCCGTCGTCCACCTGGCGAACCCTATCTGGTGGCCATGGTCTGGCTCGACACGAGCCCTGCACTGGAGGGGCGCCAGGTGGGGCTCGCGCGACGGGGCGCCCGCCCCCACTTCGCCGCAGGGACCGGGCACCCCGTCCAACCTGTCCCCCAGGACAACCGGCGCAAGGAGTGGCGGTCGGGAGTCGTAGCAACTCCAGGCTCTGCAGCTTGCCTCTCACGAAGGCCCCTGCCGTCCGCACGGCCGCCGCACCTCGGTTGCCACCGAACACCATTGGCTAGCGGTGAGGTGGCCGAGGGCAATCCTCTGCCGGTCGACCCGGTTCTGGAAGTTTCAGCAGGTCAAACCTCCCAAATACCTCCTTCCCGAGCCCTCTGTGGGACCCGCCTCGATTCTACGCGCACTCGGTCGGACACGCGGACGTGCCGGCGCGAAGTCCGCTCCTTCGTCACCGGAGGTCTTCCCCCGCCTGGTCACGTGCTCGATCTCCCGACATTCATCGTGGGTTATCTTGCAGTCCCGGGCCGCTGGGACTGCAAGAAATCACCTCTGACCTGCGACAAGGCGCGGCACGGCTGACCGGCGATCGGGCCGATCTGGAACGGCTTCGCCGGCGAGTTGGAACGCGCCCGTGGCTTCGGCTTGGTGGGCCGCCACGTGCTTGGTGTGAGGTGCCAGCGGTTGGGCTCGGGGTCTCCGGCGCTCGTCGTCTGCCGGATTGCTGACCAGTGTCCAGCGAAGCGGCTCTCGGTCAAACAGGCCGTGCCGGGGGCAGCTTCACCCCCCCGGTGACGGTTCTCATGGGTGGCACCGGCCGCACCGACTCGGCCGCGCTCCCGTTCGCTCCTGGGCCCACACATCAAGTGCGGCGAGAGAGCCGGCGCATACCTTGGCGTAGGCCACCGTC
>JAJYYT010000079.1 GCA_021800645.1 Actinomycetes bacterium | reverse complement strand
CGGGTGTAGCAACTGGAAGCGCCGGGTAGCCTGAGCACGTGAGACACCGTTCACGACTTTCCAACGTCCCAATCCGGCTGGCGGCCGGTGCCTTCATCCTCAACTCCGGGCTCAACAAGCTGCAGGCGGACAAGGAGACCCACCACCAACTGCACGGCTTTGCCGCGGGGGCGTACCCCTTCCTCGAGTCAGCTCCGCCCGAGCAGTTCGGCAAGGCGCTCGCCGGAGCAGAAGTGGCCCTCGGCGGCGCGCTCCTCATGCCTGTGGTCGTCGGCGACGGGTTGGCCGGCCTGGCGCTCACCTCCTTCGCTGGGGGGCTGCTCGGCTTGTACCTCAACACGCCGGGGATGCGGCAGGAGGGCAGCGTCCGACCGAGCAAGGAGGGCACCGCGTTGGCAAAGGACGTCTGGCTCTTCGGGATCGGGCTCACGCTCACGGCGAGCTCGCTCGCGGGGCGCCGGGCCGCGCGCCGGGAGCAGAGAGCCAAGGGGCACGCGAGGCAGGTGCCCAAGGCGAGGAACGGGCGTGCCATGGCAGGGAAGCACTCGTCCGAGGTGAAGAGGGGGAACGCCGCGGCGCGCTGAGCCTGCCTGCTCCCGTGCGACGGCGGGCGCCTGGCGAGAAGGCCCCTGCAGATGTGATGCGTCAGCCCAGCCCCGCCCGGGGCCTAGCTCCATCACCCCGGCTCAGCCATGGCGAGCTTGCGGTGGTCCCAGCTCACGGTGCGCTCGACGTTCAGGACGAACGCCACCCGCTTCCGCAGCATCGTCTCGACGGCCCCGCGTGCTTCGTCGGTGTAGGGCGCGACGTACCGGTCGAAGACGCTCACCCCAACCGCGAACAGTTGCGCAGGATCGTCCAGCAGCGCCGCCCTGCCCACCAGCTCGACACCCCGCAGCTCCTCGTACCGCTCGCCGGCGGCGACGAGGCAGGTCATGCGCGGGTCGCGGATGACGTTGCGCGCCTTTTGGGACTTCGCCTTCGTCTGCATCGCGAGCTTCCCGTCGTAAAAGCCGTACCACATCGCGACAGCGTGGATCGAGCCATCCCAGTTGACGGTGCACATCGTCGCGATGTGGGGCTCGGCGAGGAAGACGGCCACCTCCTCGGCGGACATGGAGATCTCGCTGCGTTGATTGGCCATCGCCTGGCGAGCGTACCGGGAACGTCGGTGCGGATGAGGAGGCACGCGCTGCGCTGAGCGACGACGATCAACGCGTTCGGCTACACCTGCTGGAGGTTGTCGAAGCGCGCGTACTGGCCGAGGAAGACCAGGTGCGCCGAGCCGGTCGGGCCGTTGCGGTGCTTGGCGACGATGATCTCGGCGAGACCCCGCCGGTCGATCGGCGTCTCCGGGTCGTACAGCTCCTCGCGGTAGATGAACAGGACCACGTCGGCGTCCTGCTCCAGGCTGCCGGACTCCCTCAAGTCCGAGAGCATCGGCCTCTTGTCCTGGCGTGCCTCGAGGTTCCGGGAGAGCTGGGACAGCGCGACCACGGGGCACTCGAGCTCTCTCGCGAGAATCTTGAGCCCCCTGCTGATCTCTGCCACCTCGACCTGGCGGTTCTCCGCCCTGCCTCGCCCCGTCATGAGCTGGAGGTAGTCCACGACCACCAGGCCGAGATCCCCTTCGCTCTTCTTCAACCGTCGTGCACGCGCCCTGATGTCCATCACGGTCAGGTGCGGGTTCTCGTCGATGAAGATCGTCGACTCGCTGAGCCGGCTCACCGCGGCGCCGACCTTGCCCCAGTCACTGTCGTGCAGGTGACCGGTGCGCATGCGCTGGGAGTCCACGCGGGCCTCCGATGCGAGCAAGCGCTGCGTCAGCTCGAGATGTCCCATCTCGAGCGAGAAGAGCAGCGCGGGCCGGCGGAGCACGGTGCCGACGTGCGCGAGCACCCCCAAGCCGAAGCTGGTCTTGCCCATCGCCGGTCTCGCCCCGACGATCGTGAGGCTCGCGGGCTGGAGGCCCGCGAGGATCTCGTCGAGCTGGCTGTAGCCGGTCGCGACCCCGGTGATGCGGCTGCTCCGGTTCGAGAGCTCCTCGATCCGGTCGAGGCTCGGAGCGATGAGGTTGCGCAGCGCTTCGACGGAGTCGGCGGTGCGCCGCTCAGACAGGTCGAACACGAGACGCTCCGCTTCGTCGATCGTCGCTGTCACGTCGTCGGGAACCGCGTAGCCCATTTCGGCAAGCTCGCCGGCGACGCCGATCAGCCGACGCAGCAGCGCGTGCTCTTCGACGATCCGGGCGTAGTGCCCGGCATTTGCGAGCGACGGCGTGTTGGCCTGGAGCGACACGAGCACGGTGGGGTCCCCCACCTGGTCGATCTGGCCCCTCCGCCGGAGCTCGTCGGCAACGGTGACCGCGTCCACCGGGTCGCCCGCTTCGAACAGCGAGACGATCGCTGAGAAGATGTGGCCATGCGCAGGCTTGTAGAAATCGCCCGCGCTGCAAGTCTCGATCGCCGCCGCGACCGCGTCGCTCGAGAGCAGCATCGCGCCGAGCAAGGACTCCTCTGCGTCGAGGTCGTGCGGCGGAACCCGCGGCGGACGGACGGCGGCGCCCCGTCGACCGGGGTCCTCCCCCTCGCCGAAGCCAGGGCCGGCGCCGCTGAGCGGGCCGTGACGCGTGCGGCGAGAGCGGTCGTCGTCGAGTGCCTGCACCATGGCCTACCTACCTTGTGCGACTCGGGCTGGGGATCGGTAGTCCCGAAACCTGGGGATTTCGGACCATTTCTCCCTGGACAACCCTGTGAACAGCCCTGTGGACAACGCAGGGGGCCCTGTGGGTGGCGGAGCGGAACGCGAACACTCCGCAATCGTGCAAGACGGCTGTGACTGCGCGCGGGGAGCCGGTGTGGAAGGAGCCGGCGCCCCCGGCACGTCAGGGGGTCAGCCGGCGGGGACGACCTCCACCATGACGGCGGTCGCGATGTCGCCGAACAGGCGCACGGGGACCTCGTAAGTCCCGGTCGCCTTGATGGGCTCCTCCAGGGAGAAGGCGTGGCGGTCGACTTCGACGCCCTTCTGTTCGCGAGCGGCGTCTGCGATCTCGACCACGCCGACCGAGCCGAAGAGCCTGCCCGTCGCGCCGGCTCTCGCCGCGATCCGCAGCGTCGCGCCGGCGAGGACCCTCGCCTTGGCCTCGGCCGCCTGTCGGTCGCTGGCGTCGCGCAGGTCGCGGGCTCGGCGCATCGAAGTGGCCTGTGCCTGGATGCCCTTCGTCGCGGCGAGGCCGAGCCCCCCGGGGATGAGGAAGTTGCGCGCGTAGCCGTCTGAGACGTCGACGATGTCGCCGCGCCGCCCGATCCCCTCGACATCGCGGCGGAGAAGGACCTTCGTCATCGTCCGCTCCCGTCGACGGCTGTCCCGGCACGGTCGGCTCCTGGCCCGGACCTCAGCTCGTCGCCGAGCTCCTCGGCCTCTGTGACCGCCACTGCCGGCTCATCGGGCTCTGCGTCGGCACGGACGGTCGCCGGCAAACCGGCGCCCCGCTCGTCGCGGCCGCGATCGTCTCGCCCCCCCGGACCCCGCTCGCCGCGCCCGGCCCGGGCCCCCGGGCGCTCGGTGACGGTGCGCTGGGTGTATGGGAGCAAGACGAGCTCGCGCGCGTTCTTGATGGCCTCCGCGATGTCGCGCTGATGCTGGGCGCAGTTGCCGGTCACTCGCCGGGAGCGGATCTTCCCCCGGTCGCTCATGTACTTCCTGAGCAGCGGGACGTCCTTGTAGTCCACCCAGTCGACGCCGTCGCGGCACAGGGCGCACGGCTTCTTCTTGATCCTGCGGTTGAGGTCCTTGGGGGAGCGGCGGGAAGTGCCGCCACGGTAATTGCTGCGCGCCATCAGAAGGGCTCCTCGTCGTAACCGAATCCCGCCGCGTCTCCCTGGCGCTGGGGCGGCGTCGGGCGCGCGGCACCGCGGGAGTTTTCGGACGGTCCGCGTCGTTCGTTCTTCGTCACCTGGGCGGTCGCCCACCGCAGGGACGGACCGACCTCGTCCGCGACGACCTCCACCTTCGACCGACGGTCTCCTTCCGGCGTTTCCCAGCTGCGCTGCTCGAGGCGGCCGCAGACCACCACCCGCGCGCCGCGGGTGAGGCTCTCGCTCACGTTCTCCGCCATCTCACGCCAGCACACGATGTCGAAGAAGCTGGTCTGCTCCTCCCACTCCTGGGTCTGGCGGTTCTGCCAGCGCCGGTTCACCGCCAGCCCGAACGTCGCGGTGGGCTGACCGGTGTTGGTGAAGCGCAGCTCGGGGTCTCTCGTCACGTTGCCGACGAGCGTCACGCTGTTGTCGGGCATCCTCTCTCCTTCTCGTTGCTCTGCGTCGCGTGGTCGTGTGCGTCGAGGTCAGCCCGCCGCTGGCGCCGTCGCCCCGGTCTCCGTCAGCTCCCCCTCCTCGGACGCCGGCGCCGGGCCGGTGCGCCGGCCTGCGGCGCCGTGCGGTTCGTCCTCGCCGGCACGTGCGCGCTCTCCCTCGACGGCTCGTGCGGGCTCCGTCCGGGGACCTCGGCCGCTCTGCCCACGCGTCGGCACGCCGCGGGGGCCGGGACGAGCGTGGCTGGCCACGCCGGACGCGAGGCGGGCGGCGACCTTGTCGGGGATCCGGATCACCTTGAAGCGCAGGACTTCGTCGGAAAGGGCCAGCAGACGGTCGATCTCGGCCACCGTGCGGGGCTCCCCGGTGAGCTCGACCAGCACGTAGTACCCCTCCCGACGGTGCTTCACCTCGTAGGCGAAAGGACGGCGCCCCCACCGGTCCACGTGACCGGTCACTCCGTCGTTGGCGCGGATGGCCTCGAGAAGGCGGTCGATGACCGCCTGGATCGCCGGCGGCTCGACGCCGACGTCGAAGATCACCATGACTTCGTACGGCCGCATCTGCGGCTCACCTCCCTCCGGACCGGGTGCGCACGCACCCGGGCCCCGGTTGTCCGGGGCAGGGTCGTCTGTCGTCGCCCCGGGGCGGCGCTGCGCCGGCTCGAGGCCGCAGACAGCGTAGCCGAGCACGCCGGCAAGGGTGGCCGCCGCCCGCCCGCCCCTGGGGTGCCGACCGGTTTGGTGGCGCCCGAGCACCGGCACCGGGCGCCTGCCGTCCGCTCTGCCAGTGCTCTTCTCGTGGCTCGCCGGCCCTAGACCTCGACCTGGACCTCGCCAACGCGCAGCTCCCGGTCCAGCTCCTCGGAGCCGTGGTAGCTCTCCGCGTCGCCGGGGAACGCCCCGGTGCGCACGTCCGACGCGAACGCCGCCACCGCGGCAGTCGCCGCGTCCGCCAGGTGGGCGTACTGGCGCACGAACTTCGGCACCGGTCCCGAGCCGAGGCCGAGGAGGTCGTGGAAGACGAGCACCTGGCCGTCACAGTGTGGCCCGGCGCCGATCCCGATCGTCGGGACCTCGACCTCCTCGGTGACGCGGGCTGCCACGACGCCAGGCACTCCTTCGAGCACCAACGCGAAGCAGCCGGCGTCCACGAGTGCTCGGGCCGCCTCGAGCAGTGCACGTGCGCCGTCGGTGTCACGTGCCTGGACGCGGTACCCACCCATCGGCAGGACGGACTGGGGGGTGAGCCCGAGGTGGCCCATGACCGGGATCTCGGCACGAACGACCGCCTCGACGACCGGGACCCTCGGCAGCCCGCCTTCGAGCTTCACGGCACCCGCGCCGGCCCGCACGAGCGACGCCGCATTGGCGACCGCGTCGTGAACCGACAGGTGGTAGCTCATCCAGGGCATGTCGCCGAGCACGAGAGCGGACGGCCGCGCGCGCGCGACCGCGGCGACGTGGCGCACCATGTCGTCGACCGTGACGTGCAGGGTGTCGGCGAAGCCAAGGACGTTGTTGGCGACGGAGTCGCCCACGAGGATCGCGTCGACGCCGCCTGCGTCGGCGATCCGTGCTCCCGGCTCGTCGTACGCGGTGAGCATCACGACGGGCTCGGCACCGGCGCGCCGCTTGCGCGCCCTCAGCATGGGAACGGTGACCGGCGCTCTTGGCGGCACCGGGCGGACGGCGGTAGGGCTGTCTTGCACATGCCCTCCTTGCTAGATGTTCGATCGACGTTTGATCGACGTTTGATCGACGGTTGATCGTGGACGGGTTGGCTGGCCGACCGGATCGAAGACCTTCGTGCTGGGTCAGCCGGCAAGTGCCGCCAGTGTGCAGCCCTGCCGGCTCCAACCCTATCGCCGTGCTCCGATTTGCCGCTTAGCGCCGGTCGTTCCCCCCGGCGCCGGCCCGACGACCACCGGCGGGGTACCTGCGCACGAGGTGGTGCCACGCGCAGGCAGGGCACACCTCGACGTCGTAGCAGACCACGGGCTCGCTGCGCCGACGGAGCCGATCGAGCTCCCCCACCGTGCCCGGGCATCTCCCGCCAGGCGGCAGCCCCGCACCGAACACGTAGGTCACCTGCACCGTGCGCTCGTCGCTGCAGATCGGGCAGTCGTCGCCGAGGGGCCGGCCGACATTGCGCGCTGCCCGCAGCAGCTCGGGATGGGCGTCGCAGACGTCGTCTTGGAGGATCCTGCCCCGTCGGACGTCCCTGACGAGAGCGTCGCGGACCAGGCGGTACTCCACGCGGGCCTCGCTCGGGGCCTCCTCCACACGCCGGGGAGCGCCGGGGCCGGAGCGGAACGTCACGGCTCCCCGTCCCCCTTGCGGCGTGCACGTGCCGGTCTTGCACGCATGCGCTCTTCCACCATGCCGCGCAATCCGCGCGCCCCTGGCACGTCCCAGAGCTTCCCGGCGACGGGCCAGGGGCTCGTGCCGGGGAGCACGGCGCACGGCGCGCTGCTACTCGCGCCCGCTGGTCTGATCCGGCTTTTGGGACGCACCACTGCGAGAGGCTACCGCCGACCCGCGCCGGCCTGGCCGGACCACCGGTCGTGCACGGCGCGGCTCGCTATATCGCCTCGATATAATGCCCGGCATGTTGGACCTCGCGATCCTGGGGCTCTTGGAGGAGCGCGGCGACCTGCACGGCTACGAGATCCGCCGGCAGCTGCGCGAGGGGCTCGGGCTCCTCGCCAATGTGTCGTTTGGCTCGCTGTACCCCGCCCTCGCACGTCTCGAGGCCGCAGGCGCGGTCGAGGCGACCGAGGCCCCGCCCGCGGGGGAACCCTTCGAGCCCGTACCGCCGACGGGGTCGCTGAGCGGGGAGCTCGCGGTCCTGCGCGCCCAGCGCCGCACGACGCGACGTCCGAGGGGAAGGCGAGCGCGCAAGGTGTACCGCATCACCCAGAGCGGCCGGGCGCTCTTCGGGGACCTTCTCGCCGGATCCGGACCGGTCGACGACCCGCGCAGCTTCGGGCTCCGTCTCACCTTCGCTCGGCACCTGCCCTCCCCTGCCCGCCTGACCCTGCTCCAGCGGCGAAGGGCCCAGCTCGCAGAGCGTCTCGAAGAGGTGCAGGCGGCAGGCAGAGGCCGCCCCCTCGACGTCTACGCGCGCTCCGTCGTGGAGCACACGGCGGACGCCCTCAAGAACGACATCCGTTGGCTCGACTACCTCGTCGAGGCGGAGGAGCAGACCGCCGGCCACGCCCCTGGGCGGGCCGCCGGGTGACCGCTTCGCCCAAGCCCCGAAGGGCCGCGACACCCCCGAAGGGCCGCGACACACAAGCCCCGAAGGGACTGCGACACACAAGGAGACGACCCATGAGCAGCATCAGAGTCGCCATCGCCGGCGTCGGGAACTGCGCCAGCTCGCTCGTGCAGGGCATCTCGTACTACCGGGACGCACGTGAGCACGACGTCGTCCCCGGGCTTATGCACGTCGTGCTCGGGGGGTACCACGTGCGCGATCTCGTGCCGGTGGCCGCCTTCGACGTCGACGCGTCGAAGGTAGGAGCCGATTTGGGCAAGGCGATCTTCGCCGGGATGAACAACACGATCCGGTTCGAAGAGGTCGGCGACCTCGGGGTGATCGTCCAGCGGGGCCCGACCCTCGACGGCCTGGGGCGCTACTACCGCGACGTCGTAGAGGAGTCCCCCAGGGCGCCCGTCGACGTCGCGTCTGCCCTGCGCGATGCCGGGGCCGACGTGCTGGTCTCCTATCTGCCGGTGGGGTCCGAGGAGGCCCAGCGCCACTACGCCCAGGCGTGCATCGACGCGAAGGTGGCCTTCGTCAACGCGATCCCCGTCTTCATCGCGTCCGACCCCGCGTGGGCTCGCCGGTTCGCCGAGGCGGGCATCCCGATCGTGGGCGACGACATCAAGAGCCAGGTGGGCTCAACGATCGTCCACCGCGTCCTCACCCGGCTCTTCGAAGACCGCGGCCTGGCGCTCGACCGGACGTACCAGCTCAACGTCGGCGGCAACATGGACTTCCGCAACATGCTCGAGCGCGACCGCCTCGAGTCGAAGAAGGTCTCGAAGACCCAGGCCGTGACGAGCCAGATCGAGCACACCGTGCTTCCCGCCGACGACGTGCACATCGGCCCCTCCGACCACGTGCCATGGCTCGCCGACCGCAAGTGGGCGTACATCCGCATGGAGG